>NZ_CAWNYS010000285.1:0-3968 GCF_963878295.1 Aeromonas sp. HMWF014
CCTCCCTGCTTTTTTTCACCCTCGGGGGCAAGGTGGTGTGGAGTGTCGGTTTCTGCATGGCACTGGGGCAGTTTATCGGCGCCCGTTTTGGCTCCAAGATGGTGCTGAAAAAAGGTGTGAAGCTGATCAAGCCGCTGTTGGTGACCGTCTCCTTGCTGATGTCTGCCAAGCTGGTGTGGAGCCAGTATCCCGAGCTGTTTGCCTGGATCCCGTGAGGCGGCAGATTGACCGCCAGCCCCCACGCGCGGGTGTGGGGTTATTGCGCCGCGTCGCCGAGGTGGCGAAACTGCGCGCGCAGCGCACTCACCAGCCGGGCAATGCGCTCCCGCTTCAGGCTGCTCTGGCGGTAGACCAGGTGCAGTGGGCGCCCCAGACCGGGCAAGGGGCGCGCCTTCTCTCCCGGCTCCCCCACCAGTGCCAGCAAGCCCGCCGGCAAGAGCACAGGCCCTATGCCCGCCTTGGCCAGCTCGATCAAGGCCAGATAGGAGTCCAGCTCCATGGCCGGCACCAAGCCCAATTGTGCCAAGGGTTCACGCAGGTAGCGGTTGGAGGGGTTATCCAGATCCATGGTCAGGATCTTGCGTCTGTGTCCCTGACCCTGCACGAATGGCCGCTGATCTGCCGGTATCCCCTCAGCCTGATCGTTGCCCACCAGATAGAAGGGCTCCTCCAGCAATAGCTCGGCTCCCAGGCCATGGCCGGGCGGCAGGCGTCCGGCACAGATGCCGAGCAGGGCGTCGCCACTGCGCACCCGTGCCAGGATCACGGGGGTGTGATGGGTGGAGAGGGCAATGTGAGGATCGCGGCCAAGGTAGTCGTGCATGAAGCGGGCGAGGTAGCCCGCCAGCAGGGTTTCGGAGCAGGCGACGGGCAGGGGAGTCAGATCGGTGAGCGTCTGGCTGTCGGCCAGCACTCCCTTCATCTCGGCGAGACTCGGGGCCACCCGGTCGAGCAGCTCCCGTGCCTGCGGGGTGAGCCGGATCTGGCGGCCATCCGGCTCGATCAGCTTCTTGCCAAGGCGCTGTTCCAGCTGGGCAATGCGCTTGCTCACCGCCGACTGGCTGATGTAGAGGCGACTGGCCACCTTGGCCATGGTGCCCTCGCTTGCCAGCAGGCTGAGCGTCTCCAGCCCTTCCAGTAACATTGTGCCCCCTAGTGGTGCCATCACGCAGATCGAATGGCGCTACCTTAGAGGCTGATGGTCTCAGGAGCAAGTGTCGTTCACCGCCTTGGCTGGCCGCCAGCGCCACTCCCGCACGGGCGGGGCGAAGATCACCAGATTGCCGAGCAAACTGAACACCACTCCCACCATAGAGACCCTCTGCCAGACAAATCCCTCGTACAGCCAGAGATTGAGGCCGTTGAAGATAGTGGCGCTGGCGAAAATCACTGCCGACATGCCACTCGGGATAGAGAGGGTGACGTGATAGAAGTGATAGAAACAGAGGAAGTTGGTGGAAAAGGGCAAGGCGCCGAGCAGGGCTGCGTAGCGTTGACCCGCCCAGGGTAGGCGCGCAAAACGACCGCTGACGGAGAGCAGGGCAAACAGCGCCAGCGCCGCCAGCAGGCAGCGATACTCGATGGGAATGGGGCCGAGCCCTTGGCCAGCATCGCCATCCTGTGCGGATTCTCCTCCCAGGCCCACTTTGGCAACCGTTTTCGCGAGGCATTTGGCCTCACGCCGGGTCAGTGGCGCGCACAATTGTCATCTTATCGTCACAGATAACACTGAGACTCTGGGTAAAACTGGTGTACTATTGACCGCTTACCCATTGAAAGGAATGCCCATTGAATTATCGCAAACGTCAGATCCGTACCCGCCACCTTTGGTTCAGCCACTGGAATGCCCCCCAAGATCGCACCTGTGTTCCCACCCCTCCCGAACCCGTAGTGCCTCACAGTTCCCGCTGAAAATCGACACGACCCGATAGGATTTTTCCGGCAACTTTGCCACTATTGCGCCATCAGGATGGACTGGATATGGCCGCATGTTTCTGGAACGCATTGAAGTCAAAGGTTTTCGCGGAATAAATCGTCTCTCGCTCGGGCTGGATAACACCACGGTTCTCATCGGTGAGAACGCTTGGGGCAAGTCCAGCCTGCTGCGCGCCCTCTGGTGCTTGCTGGGGCAGGATGCCGAACCCTATCAGTTCGAGGCCGACGATTTTCACCAACCGGAAGATCCCGAACTCGCCCCCGCCCGCAATCTGCAACTGGTGCTTACCTTCAGTGAGCACAGACCCCAGATGTGCCTGCACTCCCATCGTCTGGCCCGACTGGGTGCCTCCTGGGTCAAGCACAAAGACAAATTCCATCGCATCCACTATCGCGCCAGCGCCGAGCTGGAGGCTGACGGATCCGTGACCACCACCCATGACTTTCTCGACGGCATCGGCAAGAGCCTGCCCATCGACAATGCCCATGAACTGGTCTGCCTGCTGATCACCATGAACCCTGTGTTCCGGCTGCGGGATGCCCGCACTGCCCGCAGTGGGGTGGAGGTGCTGAAGTGGAACGACCTGTCGCAGAACCGGCTGAGTCAGTTGGCCAACAAGCTGATCGACGAGCCTCAGCGCATCGGCGAACCCGAGCTCAAAGAAGCGTTGCAGGCGGTGCGCCAGCTGATGGATCACTACTTCAATGCCCTTGCCCCCATCAAGAACAAGCCCCGCAGTCAGCGGGACATCGTCAATCGCCCCATGACGTTGCGCAACCCCGGCAATCTGCAGGCGTTGCTGCGCAATGCCGACAATCGGGCGCTGCAGCTGGCGATGGCGGGCATGGCGGCCACCCTGCTCAACGCCCGTGGCAACCGCGAGCTGGAGCAGGGCGCGCGCCCCATCATGATCCTGGAAGATCCCGAAAGTCGCCTGCACCCCACCATGCTGGCCCTGGCCTGGGGCCTGCTGGAGCAGCTGCCTGGCCAGAAATTGCTCACCACCAACTCGGGCGACTTGCTCTCCTCCCTGCCCCTGAATCAGGTGCGCCGGCTGGTGCGTCGCCAGCAGGATATCGTCTGCCATCAGCTCGGTGGCGAACATTACAGCAGCGATGATCTGCGCAAGATTGCCTTTCACGTGCGCATCAACCGCCCCATGTCGATGTTTGCCCGCTGCTGGCTGCTGGTGGAGGGGGAGACAGAGATCTGGCTGCTCTCCGAGCTGGCCCAGATCTGCGGTTACAGTCTGCGGGCGGAAGGGGTGCGCATCATAGAGTTCGCCCAATGCGGCCAGTCGCCGCTCATCAAGGTGGCGCGCGACTTTGGCATAGAGTGGCACCTGCTCACCGATGGCGACGAAGCGGGGCTCAAATACGCCACCTCGGCCAGGGCACTGCTCAAGGGAGAGCGGGAGCGGGATCGGTTGACCCAGCTACCGGCGGCGGACATAGAGCACTACCTCTATCACAACGGTTTCGAGGCGGTGTTCAGGCGCGAGGCCGGCGTCGGCGGCCGCTCGACCCTCAATGCCGGGCGCATCATCAACAAGGCTATTCACCACCGCAGCAAACCGGGTATGGCGCTGGCGGTGGTGGAGGAGGCGGAGCGACTCGGTGGCGAGCACATCCCGCCGGTGATCCGCCAGATGTTTGCCAAGGTGGTGGCGCTGGCGCGCGGTCAGGGCTGATCCGCTCGTCTGCCCCGGCAGGCTGACAAGGCGCCGCCACAAAATCCCTGGCCAGCGGTTGCAGGGATTGGGGATGGGCGTGGGTTTGGGTATACTCGCCCCCTTCCCGGGCGCCCCACAGGCGCATCCTGAATCCTTGTTGCTGGAGGCGTCATGTTCGTCCAACTCCCTTTTTGGCTCTTTCCCCTGACCGGTCTGATGGCGCTGGGGGCACTCATCGCCCTTGGTATAGTGCTGTGGCGCGGTGACCTCTGCCCGGGCCAGCGCTCGCGGATCACGGCTCAGCTCTTCTCCATCTGGGTGATCACCGGCCTCTCCCTGATGCTGGCGGTGGAGGCCCGG
>NZ_CAWNYS010000286.1:0-1115 GCF_963878295.1 Aeromonas sp. HMWF014
CGGTCAGCCTATATCGGCCGAGCGGGTGGCTGCGATGCAACTGCACGAGCCGTCCGATCCGGGGCTCGTCAACAGCGCCAGCCTGCCGCCGGGCGGCCAGTGGCGGTTCAGCGTCGAGCAGGGGCGGCGGCTTGAGAGCGCCAGTCCCTCCGAGCTGTATCAGATGCTGCTGGCCTGGTTCCAGCACGAGATCCTGGGCCTGCTTTGTGGTCTGCTGTTTTTCCTGCCCCTCATCTACCTCAGGCAGCTGTCCGGTTACTTCGGTTACCTGCACAAACGCCTGCTGATCTGCCACCACCTGCAATTTCGCTTCTGCCACGGCCACTCGCGTCCGGCTTGCTGCTGAGCGCGCACCGGATCCCGGCGTTTCCTCGTCGACTGACTGCTTGAGCCCCGTTGCCGGCTGACGCCTGCGATCGGTTGCTGCGCCTTGTTGCCCCTGCTACCCCACCCGCCGTGCGGGAGCCGGGCCCTTCTCTGCACAAGCTGTGAGCCGATCCGATGGATTATTATGTAAACCTGTTTATTCAGTCGATTTTTGTCGAAAACCTGGCGCTGGCCTTCTTTCTGGGCATGTGTACCTTCCTGGCCGTTTCCAAGAACATCCATACCGTCTTTGGCCTCGGCCTGACGGTGCTGGTGGTCATGGTGATCGCCATCCCCCTCAACAACCTGATTTACCGCCATATCTTGCGGGCAGGCAGTACCTTTTTTGGGGAATTCGATCTGGGATTTCTCGATTACATCATCTACATCGGGGTGCTGGCGGCGCTGGTGCAGGTGATGGAGATGGTACTCGACAAGCATTTCCCGGCGCTCTATCACGCGCTGGGCATCTATCTGCCGCTCTTGACGGTGCACTGCGCCATCTTCGGCGGGGTCATGTTTATGGCCCAGCGGGATTACGATTTCATCGAATCCGTGGTGTATGGGGCGGGTTCCGGACTCGGCTGGTTGCTGGCCATCGTCGCCATCGCCGGTCTGCGCCAGAAGATGAAGTATTCGGATGTACCCGATGGGCTGCGCGGCATCGGCATCACCTTCATCGTGGTCGGGTTGATGTCGCTCGGTTTCATGTCCTTCTCCGGCATGTCACTCTAGGTGCGCCACCTGTG
>NZ_CAWNYS010000286.1:1125-8835 GCF_963878295.1 Aeromonas sp. HMWF014
GGGCCAGGGTCATGATGTGCGCCGGGTCGTAGCCCGGCTGCATGAAGGGATCCAGCTCCGGCAGGGTGTGCAGCGGCTGTTCGAAACCGGACACCAGCAGGATCCCGCCCACCCGGCGGGAGACGGGCAGGCGGCTGAGCTGACGCAGTATGGCGATGCAGCCGAGGCTGTGGCCCAGCAGGAAGGTGCGCTCATCGTGATCCCGGACCAGGTTGTCCATGGCGGCATCCCAGGCAGCCGGTGTCGGCTGGTGCGGGTCTGGCATGGCCAGCACCTCGACATGAATATCGCGGGTTTCGAGCTGCTGCTTGAGCCAGGGGAACCAGTGGGACTGGGGGGAGGCAGTGTAGCCGTGCACGATGAAAACGCGGGTGTGTGGCATGAGCATGATCCTGAAACGGGACAACAGGGAATGAAAAACCGTGCCGCTGCGGCAACTGGCCGGGGCGGCCACATCATAGCAGCGCTTGCCGGGTGGGGACACGCCCCTGTCTGGGTGGTACAGGGGCGGGTCAAACCGCTCAGTCCAGCCGTTTGGCCATGTTGTAGCCGGTGATGGCGAAGCCCGCCTCCTGGTAGAGCGCCAGGGCACGCGGGTTGTCGTATGCGACCCGTAGCTTGATCTGGCTGATGCCATTGGCCCTGAGCGCGGTTTCCAGCACCGCCATGGCGGCCTTGCCAATGCCCTGGCTGCGGTGAGCCGGTGCGACATAGAAGTCATAGATAAAGGTGGCGCTGGCGTCGGGGTCGATGGCGTGCCAGAGATAGCCCAGTGGCAGCATTTCTGCGGCTGTCGCTGGGCCAGCCCCCTCCGTTTCACCGGCGGGCAGGATGCAGAGCAAACAGTGGCCAGCGGTGTCGACCCCTTGCGGCAGAGAGTGCAGCAGGGAGGCCTCGGCCTTGCGACGGGCGGTGGCGAGATCATGGCCATGATTGCTGGCGAGATCCTGCGCATAGTCCTCGATGAAGTAGGCGCAGTAGGCGGGGTAGTGGGCCTGGCTCATGGGGATCAGGCGAACGAGGGGGGTTGGCATACTGCACATCACTCAACGGACGAATGGGTGCCCACGTTAACCCGGCGGTGAAGTGAGCGCAAACGGCGCTGACGCATCGCTTGCGGTTGCCCGGTACAGATGGCGCGCGGCTGGCCCATAAAAAAGAGCGCCCTTGGGCGCTCTTTTTTGACCAGGGGTGGAGGCGGTTATTTCACCTCTTCACCCTTGGCTTGCAGGTCTGCATGGTAGGAGGAGCGGACGAAGGGGCCGCAGGCAGCGTGGGAGAAGCCCAGCGCCATGGCGATATCCTTCAGTTCGTCAAACTCTGCGGGCGGTACGTAGCGCTTTACCGGCAGGTGGTGGCGGCTCGGCTGCAGATACTGGCCCAGGGTCAGCATGTTGACGCCGTGCTCGCGCAGATCGGTGAGCACCTGCACTATCTCCTCGTTGGTCTCGCCAAGGCCCATCATGACACCGGATTTGGTCGGCACATGGGGGTGCATCTCCTTGATGCGGCGCAGCAGCTCAAGGGACCACTTGTAGTCGGCCCCGGGGCGGGCGACACGGTACATGCGCGGGGCGGTTTCCAGGTTGTGGTTGAACACGTCCGGCGGCGTCTCGCGGAACACCTCCAGCGCCTGCTCCATCCGGCCACGGAAGTCCGGGGTGAGGATCTCGATGCGGGTCTGCGGGCTGTGCTCGCGGATCTGCTTGATGCAGTCGGCGAAGTGCTGGGCACCGCCGTCACGCAGATCGTCGCGGTCCACCGAGGTGATGACCACGTATTTCAGCCCCATCTCCTTGATGGTGAGTGCCAGCTTCTTCGGCTCGTCGGGATCCAGCGCCAGCGGGCGGCCGTGGGCCACGTCGCAGAAGGGGCAGCGGCGGGTGCATATGGCGCCCATTATCATGAAGGTGGCGGTGCCATGGTTGAAGCACTCTGCCAGGTTGGGGCAGGAGGCCTCTTCACACACTGAGTGCAGCTTGTTCTTGCGCAGCGTGCTCTTGATGTGCTCGATCTTCTGGCTGGACGGCGGCAGCTTGATCCGCATCCAGTCCGGTTTGCGCAGCACTTCCTCGTTGGGATCCGGCATGAATTTCACCGGGATCAGGGCCATCTTATCGCCATCGCGCAGCTTGACGCCCGGCTCCATACGAACGGGTTTGCTCATGATTCACTCTCGGTGTTTGTTATTGTTTGGTTGATAGCCGTCAGGGTCATCTCTGTGCCCTCGCGGCCGTACGGCAGGGCTTTCTCAGGCCGCATCGTCGATATTCGTGATCGTGTGATAGCCAATCAGGCTGGCCAGTTCGGCCACCAGCAGGGCCTGTGCTTCGGCCACGCTCTGCGGGCCGCCCAGGTCGCTGGTCTGGGTCATGGCCATGCCCGCATAACCGCACGGGTTGATGCGCAGGAAGGGGGTCATGTCCATGTTGATATTGAGCGCCAGCCCGTGGAACGAGCAGCCCTTGCGGATGCGCAGGCCCAGCGAGGCCAGCTTGGCTTCTGTCTGCATCGAGGTGCCCAGCGCGTTCTTCACATAGACGCCGGGGGCATCGGGTTTGGCATAAGCCTCAATCCCACTCTTTGCCAGGGTCTTGATGATGGCGGTTTCCAGACAGGTCACCAGCTCGCGCACCGACAGCTTGCTGCGGCGCACATCCACCAGGACATAGAGCACCAGCTGGCCAGGGCCGTGATAGGTCACCTGACCGCCGCGATCGCTCTGCACCACGGGGATATCGCCCGGTGCGAGCAGGTGCTCGGCCTTGCCGGCCTGGCCCTGGGTATAGACGGCATCGTGCTCCACCACCCAGAACTCGTCCGGGGTGTCGCTGGTGCGGCTATCGGTGAAGGCCTTCATGGCGTCCCATACCGGCTGGTAGGGGCGGCGACCCAGGTGTCTGACGAGCAGCTGTGGCTGGGCGGGGATCTGGGGTGACATCTTTTCCTCACAGGCTGGCGCTTGAGTCGGCACCATGGGTCAGCACTCGGGGTGGCACAAAATCAATCGCCCCTGGCGGGGCGAGAGAGGCAGCTTACAGGACGTAACGAACCAGCTCTATGTTACCGAGGGCGGTATACATTGCTTCGATATGTTCCTTGCTCTGGGCCGTTACTGTGACCCGCACCGAGTGGTAGTTACCCTTGGTGCTGGGTTGAACGGTCGGGCTGTAAGTACCAGGGGCGTGTTGTTGCAGCACTTCCACCACCTGATCCGGCAGGGCCGGGTCGGCAACGCCGAGCACCTTGAACGGGAACTTGCAGGGAAACTCCAGCAGTTCATCAAACTTGGTATTCATCTACTCACCTTTTGGCGTCATCACGGGATGACTTCATCTTTAATCTTGCGTGGCTGATGGCCTATGGCTCATCAGGCCGTCATGTACAAGCCTATATGGGCATTGCCCGGGCAGAGATCAAGGCCCGGACAGCTCGACAAGACATGGAGATGCTGCTTTTTACCACAAATCGACAGTCGGCGGAACCTGCAGAATGCAGGGTTATTCGCTGGTATGACCGGGTAAAGACAGCAGCGGCGCCTGTTAGCGCCGCTGTTTGGTCAGGATTGTGCGTCTTTCTTACTTGAACCAGCTGGAGACCAGCATCACCAGGTAATCCCACAGACGGCTCATCAGCCCGCCCTCCTGCACTTCTTCCAGCGCGACCAGCGGAACCTGCTTGATCTCTTTGTCGCCTTGCTTCAGGAACACGGTACCGACCCGTTGGCCCTTGGCCAGCGGGGCTTTCAGTTCGCTCTCGAGCTGGAAGTCCGCTTTCAGGTTGTTGCCCTGACCACGGGTGACCAGCACGGACACATCCTTGTCGACGCCCAGTTTCACTTCAGACTTGTCGCCCATCCAGATCTTCTGGGTGACCAGCTCGGTGCCGGCCTTGTACGGGGTCAGGCTCTGGAAGAAGCGAAAACCGTAGGTGAGCAGCTTCTTGCTCTCGGCGGCGCGGGAACCTTCGCTGTTGGCGCCCAGCACCACGGCGATCAGGCGCATACCTTCGTTGTTGGTGGCGGAGGAGACCAGGTTGTAGCCGACCTGGCTGACGTGGCCAGTCTTGATGCCATCCACTTGCAGGGACTGATCCCACAGCAGGCGGTTACGGTTGTGCTGGGTGATGCCGTTGAACACGAAGGATTTCTGGGCGTAGATCTTGTACTCCTCCGGCTGATCGTGGATCAGGGCCTGACCCAGGCGAGCCATGTCGCGAGCCGTACTGTAGTGACCTTCTTCATCCAGTCCGTGGGGGTTTTTGAATTGGGTATCTTTCATCCCCAGCTTGGCGGACCAGGCATTCATCAGGCTGGCAAAGGAGTCCGTGCTGCCCGCCAGGAATTCGGCCATGGCGACACAGGCGTCATTGCCGGACTGGATGATGATGCCCTTGTTCAGATCATCGACTGAGACCTGTTTGCCCACCTCGATAAACATCTTGGAGGAGTCGCTGTAGTTTTTGGACCAGGCGTTTTTGCTGATGGTCACCATGTCGGTGTTCTTGATGTTTCCTTCCAGCAACTCGTGACCAATGATGTAGGAGGTCATCATCTTGGTCAGGCTGGCAGGCGGCAGGCGTTCATCGGCATTGGCTTCTGCCAGTACCTGACCCGAGTAGTAGTCGATCAGAATATGGGCCTTGGCGGAGATCTCCGGCGCGGCGGGAACGACCATGGGGGCGGCGTTCGGAGTGGGGACTGGCGTATTGGCCTGGGCGGTGGCGCTGATCAGGGAGGCCAGAATAACTGAACGGGCAAATTTGGACATCTTGAAATTCCTGGAGCCTGGAAGGGGGGTAACCCAAGTTAAAATGCGGGCTTAACTATACCAGAAGCGCCCGTCGGTCATAGTCCGGCGTACTATCTGGTCTGGTTTTTTCTCCATCGGGAGCCGTCGTCACGCCGGGAAACGACGTGACGACGGGCACCAGACGCTGGCTCACCCGGGATGAGCCGCATGGTTTCAGGGGACGATAAAGGCTTGCTCCACCCCTCCTTGACGGATCTGCTCGAGCAGGCTTGCCTGTTGATCGGCGGCGACCGGTCCCAGCAGGACCCGGAAGAGGGCGCCGTGGACCACCACCTGATACGGCACGCCGTAGCGCTGAGTCATCACCTTGCCCATGGCTTCCGCCCTGGGCTGGGAGCCGCTGGCCAGCACCTGGATCATCTTGCCGTCGCCGCTGCTGGCGGGGGCGGCCGCCTTGGCCGGCGCTGGTTTGGCGGCTGGTGTGGCCATGGCGAGCGAGGTCGGTTCACCCATAAAACCCTCCTGCGCCGCAGCCTTCGGCGCGGCCGGGATCGCTGGGCTCTGCGCCGGTTGCATGGGTTGCATCGGCATCATGGGCACCATTTCGATCATCTGATCCGGTTTGTCGTTGATCAGCTCCAGCCGTACCCGCGCTTCACCGCTATCGATCATCTCCAGCTGCTTGGCGGCAGCGTAGGAGAGATCGATGAGGCGCGTGCTGTCGGACGGGCCGCGATCGTTGACTCGCACGATAGTCTCCAGCCCGTTGGCCAGGTTGGTGACCCGCACATAGCTTGGCAGCGGCAGGTTGCGGTGGGCGGCGCTGAACAGCGTGCTGTCCAGCACATCGCCGTTGGCGGTCTTCTGGCCATCCAAGTCCGGCGACAGCCAGCTGGCGGAGCCCTCTTCGCTGTAGTGTTTAATGTCGCGCCACACCTCGTTTTTCTGCTTGCCGATCCAGTAGTCACGGTTGCCGCTGGCACTCAGGGGCTCGGGACGTGGTATGGCGCCTGTGGCTTGCGGGATCTCGATGACCTGGGGTTTTTCCTGCTGGACGGGTTCCTGCGGCAGGGGGGCCTGCTCCGGCTGGCTGCTACAGGCGGCCAGCAACAAGCTCAGGCTGAGCGGGAGAAATTTGTGGCTGTAATGCATACGCTTCCTGGATTGCTTGACTGAGTTGATGTGCCGCCATCGCATAGAGAGGGCTGCGGTTATAGCGGGTTATCACATAAAAATTGTGGCGCGCGACCCAGTATTCCGGTCCATCGGCCTGTTCCAATACCAGCAATTTCACTGGCGTCTGTGGTGCCAACTGTGTGGCGAGTTCAATGCCGGCGGCGGCCAGCTCTGCCCACTGCTGCTTGAGCTCGGGCTCGGGTCTGAGCAGAGTACTGACGGGGGCCAGGCCGATCAAGGCGGGCTCGACGGCAGACTCGCCCCAGCGCCATTGATGCTTGGCGAAATAGTTGGCGACGCTGCCGATGGCATCCACCGGGTTGGCAAACAGATCCCGCTTGCCATCCCCGTCAAAATCGACAGCGTAGTGGCGGTAACTGGAAGGCATGAACTGACCCATGCCCATGGCGCCCGCATAGGAGCCCTTGAGGCGGGTGAGTGGCCACTTCTCCTCTTTGGCCAGCAGCACCAGCTGGGCAAATTCCTTGGCGAAGTACTCCTCGCGCGCGGGGTAGTGAAATCCCAGGGTGTAGAGGCTGTCGAGCACCGAGTGGCGGCCCATCTGGCGGCCGTAGAAGGTCTCTATGCCGATGATGGCGACGATGAGGGAGGCGGGCACCCGATAGGTCTGCTCTGCGCGGGCCAGTGTCGCCGCATGCTGCTGCCAGAACTGCTGCCCGTCACGGATGCGATCCGGAGTGACGAACAGCGGGCGGTAGCGATGCCAGGGCTTGGCCTCCCAGGGTCGGCTGATGGTGTCGAGTACCTCCTGGCGCAACCGGGCCTGCGCCGTGGCCGCCTGCAATTCGGCCAGCGGCACCTGCTGTTGTTCGGCCAGCAGGGCCAGCCGCGCGGGCTCCGGGGCGGCACTCGCCGTCAGCGAGCACAGGGCGAGCGCCAACCAGCCCCCTCTCATCAGGCCAGCAGCCTTCTGTGGGTCTGGATCGACATCAGGATGCCGAAACCCGCCATCAGGGTCACCATGGAGGTACCGCCGTAGCTCACCAGTGGCAGGGGCACCCCTACCACCGGCAGTATGCCACTCACCATGCCCATGTTGACGAACACATAGACGAAGAAAGTGAGGGTCAGGGCGCCCCCGAGCAGACGCTCGAAGCTGTTCTGGGCCTGCATGGAGATGAACAGGCAGCGGCTGATGATGTAGAGGTAGATGACCAGCAGCAGGGCGACCCCCACCAGTCCGAACTCCTCGCTGAAGACCGCAAAGATAAAGTCGGTGTGGCGCTCGGGCAGAAATTCAAGCTGGGACTGGGTGCCTTGCAGCCAGCCCTTGCCAAAGACGCCGCCGGAGCCGATCGCTATCTTGGACTGTATGATGTGATAGCCGCGCCCAAGCGGGTCTTTTTCCGGGTCGAGCAGCATCAGTACCCGCTGGCGCTGGTAGTCGTGCATCAAGAAAAACCAGAGCACCGGCATGAAGGCGCAGATGAGCAGCACCGCCAGGCCGATCAGCCACCAGCTGATCCCCGCCAGGAAGATGACGAAGAAGCCGGAGGCAGCCACCAGGATGGAGGTGCCGAGATCGGGCTGGGCGGCGATCAGCAGGGTGGGCAGCAGCACCATCACCAGGGCGATGACCACATGGCTGAATTTGGGGGGCAGCGAATGGCGGCTGAGCCAGGCTGCCACCATGATGGGCATGGAGACCTTCATCACCTCGGAGGGCTGGAACTTCATGAAGCCGAGATCCAGCCAGCGCTGGGCCCCCTTGCCGATGTGGCCGAACACATCCACTGCAATGAGCAGCAGCACCACCACCACG
>NZ_CAWNYS010000287.1:0-4338 GCF_963878295.1 Aeromonas sp. HMWF014
GTTGCGGGGGATGGGGATGTCCCGCCTCAATGTGCAGATGGATGGTGGCATGCTGGCCGGTGGCTGCGGCGGCCGCATGGATCCGCCCACCGCCTATGTGTTTCCCCAATCCTTCGACCGGATCCGGGTGCTGAAGGGGCCGCAATCCCTCGAGCAGGGCGCGACCCTGGCGGGCACTGTGCTGTTCGAACGCGACCGGCCCGAGTTCACGGCCCCCGGCGTCAAGGCAGAGGCCTCGGCGCTCTATGGCAGCTTCGGGCGTGACGACCAGATGCTGGATGCCACTGTCGGTTCCCCCGAGGGTTATCTGCGCGGTCAGTTCACCCACTCCGACAGCGATGACTATCGAGATGGCCATGGCGACAGGGTGCGCTCTTTCTATCGCCGGGAGAATGGCACCGCCCAGCTTGGCTGGACGCCGGGGGAGCACAGCTGGCTCGAACTCACCGCCGAGCGCAGCAATGCCCGCGCCGCTTATGCGGATCGCACCATGGACGGCCCCATGTTCGATAGGGAGTCCTTCGGCCTCAAGCTCAGGCAGGATCAGATCAGCAGCCATTGGCAGCGCAGCGAGCTGACCCTGTGGGACAACGACATAGACCACATCATGGACAACTTCAGTCTGCGGCAAAGCAGCGGTATGAAGATGCTCTCCAACCCGGATCGGCGCAATACCGGCGGCCGCTGGGCTAACGACATCGCCCTGCCGGCGGACTGGCTGCTGACCGCCGGGTTCGATGCCAACCGGGATCAGCACAGGGCCCGCAGCGGGGTCGATTACGCCAGCCAGCCGCGTCAGCGTACCCTGCGTTTCGAACAGCAGGGGGGCTTCACCGAGCTGGGCCGCCAGCAGGGATCGCACAGTTACAAGGGGGGATATCGGCAGGACAGGGTCGAGACCACCCGCTATGGCGCAGGGGATCAGACCCTCTACAGCGATACCCTGACTCTGGGCAGCGGCTTTGGCCGCTACGAATATCAGTGGTCGCCAGCCTGGTCCGGCTATCTGGCCTGGGGTCAGGCCAAGCGGGCGCCGGACTACTGGGAGCGCAGCAAGGACAGCGTCCCTTTCACCCTCAATCCCGAACGCAGCCGCCAGTGGGATGCGGGGCTGGCCCTGCGCAGCAGCGAGCTGGACTTGACCCTCTCCCTGTTCAGCGCCGACATCAAGGATTACCTGCTCTATAACAACCAGTCGAACAAGGTGCGCAACATAGATGCCCAGACCCGGGGCGGTGAGCTGGAAGGGCGCTGGCAGTTTGCCGAGCAGTGGCGCCTCGATGGCGGCCTGGCGGTGGTCTACGGCGAAAACCACAGCGACCACCAGCCGTTGGCACAGATGCCGCCGCTCGATGGCAAGCTGGCGCTTGGCTGGCAACCGGCCGAGGCGTGGAACGTCACCCTGCTTGGCCGCGCTGTTGCCGCGCAGGGCAGGGTGGATGTGGGCGCTGGCACGGTCGCGGGTCAGGATCAGGGGGAAACCCCCGGCTTCTTCACCCTGAACCTGAGCGGTGCCTGGCAGTTTGCAGAGCGGTGGCAGCTGTCGGCCGGGGTGGACAACCTGTTCGACACCTTTTATTACGAGCACCTCTCCAAGTCGGTGCACGCCAGTCAGGCGGGGCTGGGCTATGAACAGGTCGGTCGCATTCCGGAGCCGGGTCGCGCCGTCTGGCTCTCCCTCAACTACCGTTTCGCCTCCGCTGGCGTGCTCTAGGCGAGTGAGCGTTGGCTGAGGCAGGTAACGTTTTCAGTCACGGACCGGTACTGGCGGGGCCGTTATCATGGCCCCGAAGTGGCGCCTTCTGCGCTGATATCACCCCAGCGGGAACATAACAATGAAACAAGGAACGTTGCGCTATGGCGGCCTGCTCGGGGCCGCCCTGTTACTGACGGCGTGCGGCAGTGGATCCCGCAGCGAGCCCCAGCCCCCCGTGGTCAATCCGCCGCTTGCCACCGCCAGCCGCGCCTGTCACGGCCATGATCAGCCCGCCTGCAACCTGCGCACCTATCAGGTGATGGTGGAATCCTTCGTCGATGGCGATAACGCCGCCAACTACGGCGTCGGTTACGGCCCCTCCCGGCACAACGGCGATCTGCAGGGGATCATCGACAGCCTGGATCACATCAAGAGTCTCAACGTCAACGCCATCTGGCTCACCCCGGTATTCGACTTTTGCGCCGGTCAGGGCGGGGATGACAAGCTCGATGCCACCGGCTACTTCGCCTGTGACTTCTTCACCGTGGATCCCCGCTTTGGCAGCAATGCCCAGCTCAAACAGCTGGTGGATGCGGCGCACCAGCGCGGCCTCTATCTCTTCCTCGACGGGGTGTTTGGCCACGTCAACAAGGTGGGGGTGAGTAAGCCGTCGCCAGAGGGGCGCCGGCCTGCTCTCAAGAGCGGCGGTGCCGATTATCCCGGTCAGCTGGTGGATTACAGCCAGCCGCAGAGCCTTGCCTACTTCAAGGAGGTGGCCCGTTACTGGGTCGAGCAGTATGGCATCGACGGTTGGCGCCTCGATCAGGCCTATCAGCTGGGGCTGGACGAGTGGCGCGCCATTCGCGGCGAAGTGGAGCGGGCCAGCGCAGCGCGCAAGGCAGCCGGTCAGCAGTGGGGCACCCTCGGCTACATGGTGAGCGAGGTATGGAAGGGGGCCGACGAGATCCGTGCCCAGGCTTACGGCCCGAGCGACAATCCGGCGCTCGCCTCAGCGTTCGACTTCCCGCTGCGCTACGGCCTGGTGCAGGCACTGGCGGTGGAGGAGTCCGGTAAGGGGGGGCAGGGCGCCAGCGTGCTCGATGCCAGCTGGAACAAGGTGGAGAGTTACCCCAGTCACGCCATGCCCAACCTGATGCTGGGTAACCACGATCTGGTGCGTTTCGGCGATCTGCTGGAGCGCGGCCGCTTCAAACCGGCCGAGTACTGGTTGCGTCACAAGGCGGCTTTCAGCTTCCTGGCGGCTCGCTCTGGCCCCATCACCTTCTATTACGGCGAGGAGTTTGGTGACGAGGTGCCGGGTTTTACCAAGCAGGTAAGCGGTGATTGCGCGGCGCAGGGGCTCTGTGACGATCACGTGGCCCGCAGCGATGGCAAGGTGCCCGGCGTTACCGGCTTCGTGCCCAGTGCCGAACAGGCTGAGCTGAAAGAGTGGCTCGCCAGGCTGCTGGCCCTGCGTGCCAAGCATCCCGCCCTCTATCAGGGGGAGCGGGTCAAGCTGGTGGTCGATGGCAGCGTCTATGGCGACATCAAGCAGACGGCGGGTGAGCAGATCGTCTACTTGCTCAACGTCTCCAGCACGCCCCAGAGCTATGCCCTGCCGGTCGGCAAATTACGCAGTGGCAGCACCCTGCTGGATCTGCAAAGTGGCGAGAGCCTGACCACAGGTGGCAGCAGCGTGACGGTGGACTTGCCGCCGCTGAGCGGCCGCTTCCTGCTGCTGCAATAAGATGGCTGACAGCAAAAGGGCTCCTGCGGGAGCCCTTTTCATTGGCAAATCGAGGCGGGATCACTTCTCGATGCCGCTGCCCAGCTCCTTTTGAGGGGCGTTGGTGGCGGGGGGGTGACCATTGCCGTGGCGCCAGTTCTCCAGCCGGTTGTGCACGCCGCGGCGCAGGCTCTTGAAGCTGGTCTCGAGATAATCCACTCCCACCAGGATGGCCAGGGTGACACCGGTGAGCAGCACGGCCTGATGCAGCATCTGCATGCCGATGAGGGCGCCGAGGGCCGCCAGCATCCAGACGGTGGCGGCCGAGGTCACCCCCAGCACCTGACCATCCCGGGTCATCATGACGCCGGCGCCGAGAAAGCCGATGCCTGTGATGAGCTGACCCAGTACCCGCGCCTGATCGGCGCTTTCCGGGCTGACGGCGGCACCGATGGCGAGAAAGCAGTAAGTGCCGAGAATGATGAGCGAAGAAGTGCGGATCCCGACCGGCTTGCCGCGCAGTTGCCGCTCCACCCCCACGAGAGTGCCACACACCAGGCAGGCCAGGATGTTCTCCCAGCCAAGGGGCGCTATGTCCCACCAATCAGTTGTCATCATAATCACCTCTGCTGTCGATGCTTGTTATCCTGCCGCGCTCTGCCCCCGGTTTTCCAGCCGTTGCCGGAAGGCCCTGGCCAGGCGCTCGTAGAGGTCCTTTGCCTCCCTGTCCTCAATATCGCCACGTATCCAGGGATTGTCGATGATTTCCAGCAGCACGCAGTCGCGATCCTGCTGGCGCAGATCCACCCCGAACAGGCCATTGCCGAGCTGGTGCACGGCGCGGCGGGCGGTCTGCAGCACCCGCTCCGGCACCTCGGTGAGTGGCAGTGCTTCGATCCGGCTCATGTCGAGGGGG
>NZ_CAWNYS010000288.1:0-11207 GCF_963878295.1 Aeromonas sp. HMWF014
AACAGTGGCGGCAGCGACAACAGTGGCGGTAGCGACGGGGGTAGCCAGGGTAGTGATGACAATGGCGGCGGTGAACACGCCGGAGGAGATCGTCACGCCGGAGGGGATCATCATGCTGGTGGACGCGGCCTTGGCAACGGCCTCGACGACAACGGTGTGGATGCCGTCGATGCCAACGGCAACAAGCTGCGGGGCGACGGCACCATCGATGATAACGGTGTGGATGCCGTCGATGCCAACGGCAACAAGCTGCGGGGCGACGGCACCATCGACGATAACGGTGTGGACGCCGTCGATGCCAACGGCAACAAGCTGCGGGGCGACGGCACCATCGATGATAACGGTGTGGATACCGTCGATGCCAACGGCAACAAGCTGCGGGGCGATGGCACCATCGATGATCGTAAGCAAGTGCTTACCGATGAGCAGGAGCGTGCTCTGCTCAACCGCAGTTTTCGTGAACAGGGGCAACCATAATGCGTTATCTGTTACCACTCCTCCTGCTCGGCCTCACTGGCTGCGCCACGGTCGACAGCCCACCGCTTTACCACCAGATGGACAAGGCCGATGTGGTATTGGCCAATCAGGCGCTGGCAGGGGCGCTGCAAACCCGCCCCAAAGGGCAGAGCCTCACCTGGTTCAATGCCGCTAACCGTCACAGTGGCAGTGTCACGCCGCTGCGCACCTTCCGCCACCCCAATGGCCTCTGGTGTCGCGACTATCGCGAGCAGCTCTATATAGGCCAGGAAAGCCAGCAGTGGGAAGATACCGCCTGCCGCAGCAAGGATGGACACTGGCTGCCGCTGCGCAGCTGACGAAAAAAGGGGGTGGCCTGACGGCCACCCCCTTTCATCTCACGCTTTCGGCCGTCATACCCGGCGATAAGGCAGGTAGAGCGGTTCCCACATGTGGCTCAGGATATGCTGCTGCAGATCCTGCCCGATCAGCGGGTGGGATGGATCCTTGCGCACTATGTCTTTCAGCACGGAGGTCGCCACGTGCACCGAGATGTTGCGCAGCTCGCGGATCCGCGGATAGACGGAACCTTGTGCCAGATCCACCTCGTTCACGCACTCGGCCAGCGCAAAAGCGGCCGTGGTGAAGATATCCGGGCTGATCTCGCTCAGCTGGCTGACGATGGCGGCCAGCCCCACCCCGGGGAAGATAAAGACGTTGTTGCCCTGGCCGATGCGGTAATCCTTGCCATCAAAGGTCACGTCCTTGAACGGGCTGCCGGTGGCGACGATGGCCTTGCCCTGGCTCCAGCGGTAGATGTCTTCCGGCAATGCTTCACAGTTGGCAGTCGGGTTGGAGAGCGGGAACACCATGGGACGGGCACAGTGCTTTTGCATCAGTTGCACGTGCTCCTCCTTGAAGGCGCCACCGGCACCGCTGGTGCCGAGCAGCACTGTGATGGGCACATGGCGCAGCACGTCGGTCAGGTTGGCCCTGCCGGGCACTTCGGTATCCCAGCCAGCCAGCAGCAGACCCGGCTTGGCGTAACGGCGCTTGTACTCGTCAAGGCCATCGCGGTTGTCACACACCAGCCCCTGGGTATCCAGGATATAGATACGATCGCGGGCCGCCTGCGGGTCCAGTCCCTCGCGGATCATGCCCGCGCAGATCTGATCTGCAACCCCTACCCCGCCGGCGCCAGCGCCATAGACCAGATAGTTCTGCTGACCCAGAGTCTCCCCCTTGACCTTGACCGCCCCTATGATACCGGCCAGTACCACGGCGCCCGTGCCCTGAATATCGTCGTTGAACGACGGCAGGGATTGCTGGTAGCGGGAGAGATTGTTGAAGGCATTGGACTTGCTGAAGTCTTCCCACTGCAGCACGGCGTTCGGGAAGTGGCGCTTGACTCCGGCCACGAACTTGTCGATGAAGTCGTCATACTCCTTGCCACGGATGCGCTTGTGAGGCTGACCCAGATACATGGGATCATCCAGCAGGGCCTGATTGTCGGTCCCTACATCAAGGGCGATCGGCAGGCAGCAGGCGGGGTGGATACCGGCCGCCAGGGTATAGAGGGAGAGCTTGCCGATGGGGATCCCCATGCCACCCACCCCCTGGTCACCTATCCCCAGGATGCCCTGGCTGTCGGTCACCACTATGATGCGCACCGATTTTGCGTCCAGCTGACGGGCCAGTGAGCCCATCTCCTCGACGTTTTTCGGGGTGATATAAAGACCGCGCGCCTTCTGATAGCGGTGGCTGAACTCCTGACACGCCTTGCCGACGGTCGGGGTGTAGATGATGGGAGTCATCTCTTCCACGTGCCGCGATAGCAGGGCATAAAACAGCGTTTCATTGCGATCCTGCAGGGCACGCAGGTTCTGGTACTTCTCGATGTCGCTGCAGGCGCTCAAGAAGCCCTGATAGACCCGCTCCAGCTGGGCCTCAAAGGTTTGAACCTGAGGAGGCAACAGGCCGTCGAGCTCGAAGTCGGCGCGCTCCTGTTCGGTGAAGGCAGTGCCCTTGTTGAGGTTGCGATCGTTGAGCAGATCAGTGCCAGTCAGTGCAACGGGGCGAAAATCCTGTCCCTGTGCATCTTTCCACAGCAGATATTGTCCGGTAGCCATAGTCGTTCTCTTTGATTTACGTGAAATTGCCGTTCGGCAGGAGAGCAAGACTCATAATGAAATCAATCATATGACGTTTGGTTGTTTCGTTTTGTGAGCTCGGGCATACCCTGCGGCCAAAAACATGATCAGGCCGGGCGCAGAGCCGGAGTACAACCTGAAACAAACACGGCGACCGCAGCCACCGTGTGTTCATTTCCATGGCAGTTAAAGACTCAATCGATGATGTTCACCTCCAATTTGAAGGCATGCTTGGCCTTGCTGGTTTCGGCAGCGCCCATTTGGTAGACCCGAATGGTGTAGGTCCCCTTGGCTGGCAGGTTTGCCTGGAAATTGTTGCCCTCGCTGGAACCGATAAATATCGCCTCCCCCGTGCTGCCCGGTGGCAAGATATTGAAATAGGTGCTCGATTTTCCCGTCAGGGTCACCGCCATGCTCTGGCCCTTGTTGGCGGTCAGTGTGTAGTCCAGCGTCTCATGCCCCTGGATCGTACCCTTGATGATGGCACCGGACTCCCCTTTCTTGAACTGCACCTGCTGGGTCTTGATGTCATCGGCCGCCTGCACGACCCCGGATGCCATTCCCCCCAGCAGACCAAATGAACAGATGGCTACCAGCAATGTTCTCTTCATCCTTGTTCTCCTCGTTAATAAACGAAACCGCCCTTACTGTTGCTCGCCCCTGCGTAAAAACCACACGATTTGACGATGCCAAAGGGTTGTCAACGCAATGAATATGGCGGACAACTATGCTCAACAGCAAACCCACAGCAGGGGTTATCTCCCCCTATTCCGGGAAGCCGCACTATGAGTGATATCCTGATCGTCGATGACATGGCATCCAACCGCTACATATTGCGCTGCCTGCTGGAAGAGGCGGGTTACCCGGTGCGCGAGGCGACCGATGGACAGCAGGCGCTGGATGCGGCCACCCGGTCCCCTCCCGCGCTGGTGTTGATGGACATCAACATGCCGGTGATGAATGGTTATGAAGCGTGCCGCCGCATCAAGCAGTTGCCGGGCCAGTGGTGCCTGCCCGTCCTCTTCATCAGTGCTAACAACGAGATCAGCGCCCTCGAACAGGCCTTTCAGGCGGGCGGCTGCGACTATGTCTCCAAGCCGTTTCAACAGCTTGAGGTGCTGGCCCGGGTGCAAAACCAGCTGCGCCTCAAGGATCTGAGCCGCCAGCAGGCCAAGGTGCAGCTCTACCAGAGCCTGTTCCAGCTCACGGCCGGAATTGCCCACGAGATCAATACCCCGGTTGGCATCGGCATCACGGCCTCCAGCATGATCCACGGCGCGGGCGATCTGCTGGCGAATGCGGTGCAAAACGGCATGCTGGGCCAGCGCCTGCTCCACCAGCAGCTCACCGACATCAAGGAGGGATCAGAGCTGGTCGAATCCAGCCTGCGCCGGGTCGCCCTGCTGATCACCCGCTTCAAAGAGCTGACCCGGGATCAACACGAGCTGCCAGCCCTCCACTTCCCGGTGCAAAAAAGCCTGGGCAAACTACTGCAAGCCTTCTCACCCGAGTTTCTCATCGCCAGGGTCAACCCGGATCTCGGCGGTGAGGAGGTGACCCTGATCGCCCCCGAGTCGCTGTTTCTCGATCTGGTGCATGAACTCATCAAGAACAGCATGGATCACGCCTTCAAGGGGCCTGGGCCACACAGCTTAGGCCTGAACATAGCGCAAAGCGGCAACGAGCTGCTGCTGACCTATCGGGACTCGGGCCCCGGCATGACGGCCGAACAGCTGCCCCGCCTGTTCGAACCCTTCTTCACCACCCTGCGCGGCAGCACCAGCCACTGCGGCCTGAGCGCCTGCCGCATCCACAACCTGGTGGAGAACAACCTGCACGGCCAACTGACCGTCACCAGCCCGCCCGGCCAGGGGCTGACATACCAGATCAGGCTCCCCCTGCAGCCGCCCCTGTAAAGAGGCTTGCGTTGACGAGACAATCAGGAACAGACAATAAAAAAGGACGCCTCGGCGTCCTTTCATGTTTCATCCCTTCATCAGGTCTCAGCCGGACTTGCCCGCCTTGGGCTCATCGAGCTGATGCTTTACCTCTTCATACCAGAGGTCGTGGTGCTCCTTGGCCCAGGTCTCGTCCACTTCGCCCGTCACCATCCCCTCCAGCGCCCCTTCCAACTGGAACAGGCCCATGTAGATATGGAAGATAAAACCGCAGATAAGGATCAAGGCGCC
This sequence comes from Aeromonas sp. HMWF014, assembly GCF_963878295.1. Classification (NCBI taxonomy): domain Bacteria; kingdom Pseudomonadati; phylum Pseudomonadota; class Gammaproteobacteria; order Aeromonadales; family Aeromonadaceae; genus Aeromonas; species Aeromonas sp. HMWF014. Next base: position 4,796 of record NZ_CAWNYS010000288.1, read on the forward strand.
TACGATATGGATAAAGCTGGCCCACTCCATCTGGCGGCGCAGCTGGCCGAAGATGGGGAAGTCCAGAAACAGCCCGGTCGCCACTACGATGCCGCCAAACCAGATGAGCAGCCAGAAGATCGCCTTCTCGCCGCCGTTGGAGAAGCCCGCCGAGGGGTGACTCCCCTTGTGGGGGCCCAGCATGCCGCCCGCCTTCATGAACCACTGCACATCCACCATGTTGACGATGTTGTGGCGGAACCACTTGATGAGCACCCCCATCAGGCAGAGGAAGAAGAGCGGCCCCACGTAGTTGTGGAACACCTTGGCGAACCAGATCCAGTTCTCCCATACCCCGAGGCTCACCACCGGCTTGATAAAATACTTGCCGTAGATGATGGCCAGCCCCGACCCCGACAGGGTCAGGAACATGGCCGCCGTGGTCCAGTGCAGCGCCCGATCCAGCCTGCTCCAGCGCTTGAGCTTGCGCCCGGTGCGCGGTTTGGAGAGCTTGGTCTGCCCCACGACCAGGTACATCAGGCCACACATGGCCAAGGATCCAAAAATGGCGATAGCGCCGAGCGGTGACACCCACTTGGTCTTCACCTCAAACCAGAGCTGACCCGGCACCGAGATCAGCACCCCGTGCTCCGGCGAGCGGGAGGTGGTCACCCCCTCCTGCCCATCCTTCACCGCCCGCCAGTAATCGGCGCCAGCAAAGCCGACAGCCTCTTGCTCGGCATCGGCGAAACTTGCAGTACTCACCAGCAGCAGGGCAGCAAACAGGGCCATTAGCCAGGTTTTCATGCTGCCCCTCCCTTGCCCGCCTTGCTGGCATCATGGAACAGCTCATCGCCGTTACCCCAGCCCGCCTCCTTGGCCCCGCGATAGGCGACCCGCTCACGGAAGATGTCGGAGATCACCTGCGCATCCCCCGCCAGCAACGCCTTGGTGGAGCAGAGCTCGGCACACATGGGCAGCTTGCCCTCGGCGATGCGGTTGGCACCGTACTTCTGGCGCTCCGCCTCGCTGTGATCCTCTTCCGGGCCACCGGCGCAGAAGGTGCACTTGTCCATCTTGCCGCGATCGCCAAAGGCAGCAGTTTTCGGGAACTGGGGCGCACCGAACGGGCAGGCAAACAGGCAGTAGCCACAACCGATGCAGAGATCCTTGTTGTGCAGCACTATACCGTCGTCGGTGTGATAGAAGCAGTCGGCTGGGCAGACCGCCATGCAGGGGGCATCGGTGCAGTGCATGCAGGCCACCGAGATGGAGGTCTCACCCGGCAGGCCATCGTTGAGGGTCACCACCCGGCGCCGCTGGATACCCCACTCGAGGGCATCGTCGTTCTCGTTCTTGCACGCCGTCACACAGCCGTTGCACTCGATGCAGCGCTTGGTGTCACACATGAATTTCATTCTGGCCATGGGGTCAGGCTCCTACTTTGCGAAAACGGCACAGGGTGACCTTGGTCTCCTGCATCTGGGTGACAGGGTCATAACCATAGGTGGTGACTATGTTGACCGATTCACCCAGTACATAAGGATCAGACCCTTGCGGATATTTGGATCGCAGATCCTTGCCCTCGAAGTGGCCGCCGAAGTGGAACGGCATAAAGGCGAGCCCCGGCTTGACCCGCGGGGTCACCAGCGCCTTCACCTTGACCCGGCCCCCTTCCGGCCCCTCGACCCACACATCCTGACCATCCTGCACGCCGACGTCGTTGGCATCCGCCGGGTTGATCTCGACGAACATCTCCTGCTGCAGCTCGGCGAGCCAGGGGTTGGAGCGGGTCTCGTCGCCGCCCCCCTCGTACTCCACCAGACGGCCGGAGGTGAGGATGATCGGGAACGCCTTGCTGACGTCCTTCTCCTGCACCGAGGCGTACTGGGTCGGCAGGCGCCACAGGCTCTTCGAATCGGGCCAGGTGGCGTAGTCGGCCAGCAGATCCCGGCGCGGGGTGTAGAGCGGCTCGCGGTGCTTGGGCACCTGATCCGGGAAGGTCCACACCACGCAGCGCGCCTTGGCGTTGCCGTAAGGGACGAAGCCATGCTTGATGGCAACCCGCTGGATGCCGCCGGAGAGGTCGGTCTTCCAGTTCTTGCCCTCGGCCTCTTTCTTCTCGGCCTCGCTCAGCTCATCCCACCAGCCGAGCTGCTTCATCAGATCGGCAGTGATCTCGGGATAGCCGTCTTCTACCTCGCTCCCTTTCGGCCAGGAGTCTTCGGCAAGCAGTGACACGCCCTGATACTCGATGCCGAAACGGGCACGGAAACCGCCGCCCCCTTCGGAGACCGGAATGCTGGTGTCGTAGAGGATGTGGCTGCCGGGGTGCTTCATCTCCGGGGTGCCCCAGCAGGGCCAGGGCAGACCATACACTTCGCCACTGACCGGGCCGCCCTCGGCCTTGAGGTTGGTCTTGTGGAAGGTGTGCCAGTTCTGCTGGTGCGCCTTGAGCCGCTCCGGGCTCTGGCCTGTGTAGCCCACGCTCCACATGCCGCGGTTGTATTCGCGGGTGATGTCTTCCAAGAGCGGCTGGTTGTTCGCCACCTTGATGTGCTTGAACAGCTCATCAGCAAAGCCGAGCTTCTTGCTCAGGAGATACATGATCTCGTGATCGACCTTGGATTCGAACAGGGGCTCTATCACCTTGTCGCGCCACTGCATGGAGCGGTTGGTGGCGGTGACGGACCCATAGGTCTCGAACTGGGTGGTGGCCGGCAGCAGGTAGACACCGTCGGTGCGATCGTTCATGACGGCAGCGACTGTGGGGTACGGGTCGACAATCACCATCATGTCGAGCTTTTGCATCGCCTTTTTCATCTCCGGGCCGCGAGTCTGGGAGTTGACCGCATGGCCCCAGTAGAACATGGCGCGGATGTTGGAGCCCTGCTCGATAAGATCGGCGTTCTCCAGCACCCCGTCCACCCAGCGGGAGACCGGAATGCCGTTGTTGTTCATCGGCAGCTTGCCGTTGTAGGCCTTGTTGTCGAAACGGGCCTTGATCCACTCGTAATCCACATCCCACACCCGGGCCCAGTGCTTCCAGGAGCCCTCTTCCAGCCCGTAGTAACCGGGCAGGGAGTCGGAGGTGACGCCAAAGTCAGTGGCACCCTGCACGTTGTCGTGACCGCGGAAGATGTTGGTGCCCGCTCCGCTCTTGCCCACGTTGCCGAGGGCCAGTTCGAGGATGCAGTAAGCGCGGGTGTTATTGTTGCCGGTGGTGTGCTGGGTGCCGCCCATGCACCAGACCACGCAGCCGGGACGGTTGTCGGCCAGCAGCTTGGCAGCATCGTGCACTTGCTGTTCGTTGAGGCCGGTCACCCGCTCCACTTCCGCCGGGGTCCAGCGCGCTACCTCTTTTTGCACCTCGTCCATGCCGTAGACGCGGGTGCGGATGAACTCTTTATCTTCCCAGCCGTGCTTGAAGATGTGCCAGAGCATGCCCCAGATAAAGGCGACGTCTGTGCCCGGACGCAGTGAGAGGTACATGTCCGCCTTGGCGGCAGTGCGGGTGCGGCGCGGGTCAACCACCAGGATCTTGCAGCCGTTGCGCTCTTTGGCCAGCAGGATGTGCTGCATGGCGACCGGGTGGGCCTCCGCCGGGTTGGAGCCGATAAACATGATCGACTTGCTGTTGTGCATGTCGTTCAGGCTGTTGGTCATGGCGCCGTAGCCCCAGGTGTTGGCTACGCCAGCGACCGTGGTGGAGTGGCAGATCCGCGCCTGGTGATCCACGTTGTTGGTGCCCCACAGGGACGCCATCTTGCGAAACAGGTAGGCCTGCTCGTTGGAGTGCTTGGCAGAGCCAAGCCAGTAGACGCTATCGGGGCCGGACTCCTTGCGAAGGCGCAGCACTTCATTGCCCACCTCTTCGATGGCCTGATCCCAGCTGATGCGCTGCCACTTGCCACCCACCAGTTTCATCGGGTACTTGAGGCGACGCTCGCCGTGGCCATGCTCGCGCAGGGCCGCCCCCTTGGCACAGTGACCGCCAAGGTTGAAGGGGTGATCGAAGGCCGGCTCCTGACCGGTCCAGACGCCGTTTTGCACCTCGGCATAGACGCCGCAGCCCACCGAGCAGTGGGAGCAGATGGTGCGCTTCACCTCGACCGGCACCTCGGCTGCCACGGTTTTGGCCTCGGCCCGCTGCATCATGGCAGGGGCCAGCCAACCGGCCGCCACGGCGCCACCGGCCACCAGACCTGAGTTGACCATAAAGGCACGGCGGGTCAGCCCCTGACCGCGGGATGCGGCTGCATTACTTTGCAAGTGGCCCTGCTCGCTCGCCTTGACCAGCTCGGCACGTTTTGTCAGTTTCATGAATTCTCCTTCACTGATCCGGCTTAGTCAGTGCCGCGCAGGGTGCGATAAAAGTCGTGAACATGGGGGGTCTCCCGATAGCCCTTGTCAGGCTCGGTGTCGTGGGTCAGCACCTCTTTGCCCACCACCCGACCGGTGGCACCGGCCAGCACGCCTATGGTGGCGACCACGCCAACTCCCTTGATCAGATGGCGGCGGGACGGGTCTTTCAGCTTTTCATCACTCATTCTTGTGACCTCTGTTTTTGTACTTGCCGGCGCCTGCGCGCCAGCTTCGCGTCCAATGGGATATCTCATCTGCTCGTTTTGTCATGCGCAGCTCTTATGATGCACAGATAGGGGCGTTCAACCCATCACCACGCAGGCGCCAAACGGCAGGCGCAATTCGTTTTCCAGTGTGAAGAAATCTTCGGCAAGGGCCCCGACGGCCCGGTAGAAGCTGCCCCCTTTCGCCTGTTGCTGATCGCGGCAACAGACAAGTACCCAGGGGGCCAGATGGCGTTCATAGAAGCGGTTGCGATCCGGGTGCTGCTCACCAATCAATGCCGCCATCACCTCGCACAGGGCGGCCAGATGATCTTCCGGCTCGCATACCCCGCTCTGGCGCTCGAAACCCAGCGACTGGAGGTCGGCGCGCAGCACCGCCAGCGGCAGCTCCATCAGGGAGCCGGTGAGATACCAGGAGGCAAACGGCACGATTTCCCCGCGCCCCAGCCCGATAAAGAGATCCTGATACTCTTCGGCAAGCTCATTCTCGTGGTGGCTGCTGGCCGCCAGCTGCACCAGCACCAGCCCTCTGGCAAAGGGGCCCGGCATCGGCTGCAACCCTTGCAGCCAGCCGAGCTGTTCGCCACGGGGGGCAGCGCGCCAGAGGCTCGCCAGCAGGGCATACATGTCGGCGCTATTGCGATCCAGATCTGTCATGGTCAGTTCGCCTGCATTCAGTGCGGTATAGCTATTCGGTTGTTCACTCATCACAGGCCCTCATATCTTGAGCTGGGCGGCAGGATCCGCCGCCAGCGCCGTAAACACATCCTTGACCCGGCACTCCTCACACATCAGCAACCGCGCTGCGGCTTCATTCTGGAAGTGGGAGTGACCGGCCAGCTTTTGCTGGATGCGACGAATGAGGGAAGCTGGCGCAAACGGCTTGCCGCAGCGAATGCAGCAGGCAGCCTCTTCGGCTTTCAGGCTCTGCACGGCGCGACGCGCCTCGGGTACAGGTTGCAGGCGGGGCGCCAGCACTATGGCCTGCTCGGGGCAGGCTTTTTCGCACATGCCGCACTGGATGCAGTCCTGCTCGATAAAGTTGAGGCCAGGCGTGTGTCCCACCGCATGCAGGGCGCGGCTCGGGCAGACCGCCACGCAGCCCATGCAGAGGGTGCAGTCAGCTTCTTTCAGTTCCACGCTGCCGTAAGGGGCGCCGTGGGGCACCTCCAGCGGCTCGCGGCGCCCCTCGTTGGCCTGCCAGAGGGCATCGAAGGCGGCAAACAGGTTCTCCCGTTTGTCTCCCTTGAGCGGCTTCTCCAGCAGAGCAACGGCTGGCTCACAGGAGATCGGCTTATCTGTTTCGGCATCTGGGTTAAACAATGCAATGCGATCGGCAGCAAGACCGGCGCCCGCCAGCAGCACGGCAGCGCTCGCCAGTTCCCGCTCAACCAATGCCCGCACGCTGGCTGGGGCATCGTCACCGAGCGCAATGCGCACAGCGCTGGCGCCATAGGCGAGCGCGGCGAACCAGCTCTCGATGCCTAAACTCGCGCTCTCCTCCACCCAGACCGGCAGCCAGTTGGCGGGCAAACGGGTGAGTTCCGTCTCCACCCATTCGCGCTCGTTTTCAGCTGCGATCAGCAGTTGAGGCGCGTCGCCCCCCGCCTCCCGGTAGTGCTTGAGCAGGCGCAGCAGGTAGTCGCCGCTGGTGTTGGCATCGGGCTGGTGATAGGCAATCGCCCCGGTCGGGCAGGCAGTGGCACAGCTGCCAAAGCCCTGACAGAGATGCGGATCGATCTGGATGCGACCATTGATGGGCTTGAGCGCATCGGTCGGGCAGACATCGAGGCAGCGGCTGCAACCGGGCACACCACGAGCGGTAAAGGCGCAGGCCTCGGGGT
>NZ_CAWNYS010000289.1:0-6491 GCF_963878295.1 Aeromonas sp. HMWF014
GATGTCACCCGATATTGTTTGAACTCTATACTATCCATCATGAACTCTTTATGTGATGGTCTTGTTCCTATATATGAAGATAAAGTAAGTTACATAAATAATTCACCTTCACATGTCCCATTTGAAAAGTATATGGTGGCAAAGCTTTATAAAACAACCAAGGCTGATGATTTATTTTTTCCTATTGGGATTTCATATATTAATGGCGTTGAAAGTGCAACGGATGGCATATATAAAAGGAATATAGTTTTTGAGAACGCAATAAACAGATATAGTTTTAAGTTGGGGGCGGCCAGAGATACCAAGGCATCCTACACTGAGTTTAAGGGAAGGTTTATTGATTTGTCATGGAGTGGTTTTGTTCCTTACAAAAAACAGGGAATTTCTTTAGATGCTTTAAATAACGGGACATATAGAGTTTTAATTGATGTTAGATATAATGGCAAGATATATAAAGGTGGCTTACGTGTCTCTGAGGGGTTTAAAGATAGAATTTTCTGTAAAGATAAAGTGATTAATTTTTTTTGTTACGAAGGAGATTTATATTGTACGGTAAAATTAATTTCTTCCGGTGTTGAGTTCGAAGATATATTTTTGAGTGTAGAAAATCATTGGGTGGAAAATGATTTGTTTCATATTGAAGGTATATTTCATATCCAGGGAGTTTCATATGAAAACTATAAGGATGTAGATTATTTTTTATCAGTTGAATCTCAAAATAAAAAGGAGACGTTTAGACTAGGGATGAGTTTTAGACCTAGAGTGGTTGCTAAAAAAGTAAATTCCGTTTTACCTAGTGATAAAGCATATTATTCTACTTTAATGAGAAAGGGGATTGATGTATCCAAATTCAAAGGGGAAACATGTAAAGTAGTTATTCATCAATATACTCCGGATAGAAACGTATCGGCAGAGATAGGATATGTTGTCATGTAATAAATTACGATGACATCTCCTTGTTGTTTTGTACTTGTGTAATGAAATCGATATTAAACACTGTAAGGTGGTTAATACTGGTGTAATCAGTTATGGCAGGCCAACACTTGGCCTATGATAAAATACAATACACGGATAACATGCTAAATGTAATAACGCCGCTATATATAAACAGCCAATGTAGTGGGGATTTTCGTCTAGTTGTAAATAGATTGGATGCATTGGTTGAATGTATTGGGGAGTCAGCATGGGATATATATATCCCAACAAATAGATTAAGCTTAATAAATAGCGAGGGGAATTTAAAAGTTATATCTGACAATCAAAGTTATGCGGAATATTCTCCCGGTCAAGCTAGAAATTATGCAGTTGCTAAATCCTCGTCAAAAATGATTTTTATGATGGATGTAGACTTACTCTGGGCGCCTAAATTAGCATTTGAGTTAGAGTCTCGATGTATCAAGTGTAAACAGATAGACATGTCTGGGTTCGAGATGTATCCCTGCTTATATTTGACAGAGGAGGAAACTGAACGCTTTGATGGTGACTTTCAAGGCTGCTTAGAATCGTATCTACGGGGTGAAAACCACCGGGTTGAGGGGATTGCCCTGGCCAGCAGTTGCTTGCTGATAAACCGTGAGTGGTTTTTGCAACTGGGGGGATTTGATGAACAGTTTGTCGGCCACGGTGGTGAGGATCTTGAGTTGATTGACCGATTGACCCGCCATTATCCCATCGGGCCGAGGCCGGATGACTATGCCCTCAATATCAAGGCTCAGCACCCGGGGGATTATCAGGGGTTTCGCCGCTATTTCAGTTATTACGCGTTACCTCATCTCTTTGCTGGTCGGTTTCTGGTGCATCAGTGGCATCCGCGTCCGTTAACTCACCCTTATCATCGGCGACGGGCCGGTAACGATCAGTTATTGGAACAGATGCTGTCGCGCACGGAAGCAGAGCGGGGACCACTAAAAGGGCCAGTGGTGCCCTGCAACGATCTTGGCGGAGAGCTTCCGGATTTTCGCGAGTGGATGATCCGCTTGCAGGAGGAGGCGGGTTATCCGGTAAGTGAATATCCGGGGCTCTTGCGTTGGCAAGAGGGTGTGCAGCGCAAGCGACCGCTGTGGCGCAAGCTGCGCAAGCTCTATCTCAATCCCCGGGCCTTTTTTGCTGATATGCGTTAAGCCGACTCTTCATCTCTATTCAACATTCAGAGGCTGTTCGCCTCGTCAGCTTGGACTTCCCATGAAACCTGTTCTTGTTGTGAATTTGCAAGCGACCTATTCCTCTGGTCGTCATCCTGAAAGCTGTGCCCGCTCTTCGTGGCCAGTGGCCGCAGCTCGGGTGCTTGATATTGATACCGTGGTCGGTGTCTATCAGGGCATGGTGGTAGCGGTGATCCGCGGTTGTTCTCTGGTGCCGAGTACGCCCGAGGTGGTTGGTGCGGATTGGGATGAGGGCTGTCTTGGTCGCTACGATGCGTTGGGCGGTGTGGCCTTTACCGATCGGGATGTGTCAGTTTGGACGCTGACCCGTTGCCCACAGTTGCTGACTTCCTTGCCGAGGGTACAGGGACTGCGTTATCTCTCGCGCGACGAGTTCGACAATATCCCGATGGGAAATGTGCAGCTGAAGTGACCCGGATTGGCAATCCCCTGGTGTTCGATTTAACCGATTTTTTTAAACCATCCTCGTTTATCCCCCTTACTGAAATCCGAGATTTTTCATGACTCTATGGACACAATCCAGCGGCATTCTGGCGCGCAGGCGGCAGATTTCTGCCTGTCTGGGTCAGCCATTGGCCCGACTTGCCCCCTCTTCTGAATGCTTGCCACAAGCTGGCGATGTACTGGTCGGCTGGGGCCAAAAGGCCAATACTCGCCAGGTAAAACAGCAAGCGCAGGCGCTGGGGTTGCCCTACTGGCAGCTGGAGGATGGCTTTATCGGGTATGTCGGCCATCCCGCCAGAGGGGGCATGGCGGTCTCGCTTATCGCCGATCCGGTCGGCATCTATTACGATGCCCACCGGCCGAGTTGGCTTGAACAGCTGATTGCCACCCCTTGTGATGTCGAGATGCTGACGCGAGCCGAGCGATTGATCGGGGAACTGGTGCGTCTTGGCATTACCAAATACAACTGCTACGCCACTCGTCCCGGTGCTCTTGCCACGCAGGCTCCCACTGAGGCGACCAATTGCGAAGATAAGGGGCTGCCTGTCTCTTTGGCCCAACGTCTGTTGCAAGATGGCAGACCGAGGATATTGCTGGTCGATCAGGTGGCGGGGGATCTCTCCATCCCTGGGGCCTTGGCCAGTGAGGCCGATTTTCTGGCGATGGTAGCTGCTGCCCGGCGCAATCATCCCGGCGCCCGTCTGTTGCTGCGCACCCATCCCGATATTTTTTATTGCAAAACGTACTTTGGAAAAAAGAGCGGTGTGCTGGCGCAGTTGGTGCAGCGGCTGCCAGAGCTGGCTGATCTGGAGATAGTGAGCGAGCCCTGTCATCCCCATCTCCTGCTCAGAATGGTGGATGCGGTTTATACCGTCTCTTCCCAGCTGGGGTTCGAGGCGTTGCTGCTGGGCAAGCCTGTCTACTGTTTTGGTATGCCCTTTTATGCCGGTTGGGGCTTGACCCATGACAGCAAGCGCTGCGAGCGGCGTTTGCTGACAACCGGAGACGGAGCAAAGAAAAGAGCCGTCATCTCGTTGCCACAACTGGTGTCGGCGACGCTTATTCGTTACCCCCGTTATTTTGACCCTGTGCTGGGGGAGCGTTGCGAGGTAGAGGATGTCGTCAAGCTGCTAGCCCGCCAGCAGATGGCCCCGGCCCGTTGGCGGCGGCTTTATCTGGTGGGTTTTTCGCTGTGGAAGCGTGCCTTTATGCGCACCTTTTGTACCCATCTGGCCGATGAGCTGCGGTTTGTCGGGCGTCCCCCTAAGCGGGTGACCGGTGATGAGCAGATGGTGGTATGGGGGAGTCGTTATCCCGAGCTGGTATCGGCTATTCGGGTCGAGGATGGTTTTATCCGTTCAAGTGGCCTTGGCTCCAATCTTTGTCGGCCGTCATCACTCTCCATCGATCCGGTCGGGATTTACTTCGACAGTCGCCGCCCCAGTGCGCTCGAGCAGCTTCTTAATTACGAACCGATCGACGCGGCTGCATTGGCACGAGGCAACAAGTTGCTGGCGCTACTGCGCCGATCCAGGGTCAGCAAATACAACACAGGGGGGACAGAGCCATTTCTGCCCCCGCAAGATGGCCGCGAGTTAGTGCTGGTTGTAGGGCAAGTGGATGGCGATGCCTCCATCCTCTGCGGTAGTCCGGCGATCCGCAGTAACGAGCAGTTGCTTTGGGCGGTGCGGGCTGCCAAACCGCAGGCGCATATTCTGTTCAAGCCTCACCCTGATGTGGTCTGCGGTAACCGTGAAGGGGCCATCTCCGCGAGCTGTCTGGCCGAATGTGTCGATAGTCAGGTGCTCAGGACCGATCTTGCCTCGCTCTATCCCCATATCGACGAGCTGCACACCATGACCTCGCTCAGTGGCTTCGAGGCGTTGGTGCATGGGGTTAGGGTTATCACCTGGGGGCAGCCCTTTTACAGTGGTTGGGGATTAACGATGGATACCAATCCACCAGCCAGACGCCAACGCCAGTTGCCGCTGGCGGCACTGGTCTATCTGACCCTTGCCGCCTATCCCCGTTATATCGATTGGCAATCCGGCCTGTGGTGCAGCCCCGAGCAGTTGATCCGCAAACTGGCGGCGAACAAGCCGCTCGCCATGACCGGTGCCAGCCGCTGGCGACGCTGGCAACTCAAGCTCCATTTTCTGGTTGATACCCTGCGGCCTGCCCGTTCTTTGCTCTCCTGATGGATTCCCGTTGTATGAATGTGTTGTTGCTGCAGGGGCCGATAGGCCCCTTTTATCAAATCCTGAGCCAGCATCTGGTGTCAGCGGGCCACCGGGTGGTGAAGATCAACGTCAACGGTGGTGACGAATGCTGGCCCTGTGCCGGGGTGAATCTCAGTTATCACGGCGAGCCTGATGGCTGGAATGCGTTCTTGCGGCGGGTGTTGAAGGAATACGCCATCAATACCGTACTCTGCTATGGCGATTGCCGTTTTTATCACCGAGTGGCTAGCCAAGTGTGTGAACTCAAAGGGTTGTCATTTTGGGCGCTGGAGGAGGGCTATCTGCGTCCCGACTTTGTGACCCTGGAGCAGGGCGGCGTCAATGCGTTTAGCCCTTGGTATGAAGAGCGGGCCAGACTGCCTCGGGTGCACTGGTCTGCCGAGTTTATTCCACCTCTCAAGGTCGGCAAGACATTTGCAGCCAGAGCCTGGTATGCCAGCCGCTATCACATCAGCAAAGCAATCAAACGGTCACGTTATCCCCATTTTGTCGATCACCGCCCCTGGACGCTTTGGCAGGAGGCGAGGGGGTGGCTGAGAAGCGCGTTGGTCAAATATGGCCATCGGCATCGCGATCGGGCACTACTCAATCATCTCAAGGAACATGCGGGGCTGATCTTTCTGGTGCCGCTGCAGGTGAGTGAAGATTTTCAAATAAAAGAGCACTCCGAATTTGGTGGTGTAGAGGAGATGATCGCAGAGGTGGTCAATTCGTTTGCCCGCCACGCGAATCCGGGTGACTTACTGCTATTTAAACATCACCCCATGGATCGAGGGTATGTCAGTTACCGTGATTGTATCGATAGACTTGTCGCCGAGAATGGCCTGACTGGGCGGGTCTTTTATGGTTACGAATTGCCGCTCCCGGCCCTCTATCCGCTGCTCAAGGGGGTGGTCACAATCAACAGTACGGTTGGGTTGTCTGCGCTGCTTCATCAGGTGCCCACCATCTGCCTTGGTCGCGCGCTTTATGATATTACCGGGTTGACCACCAGTGGCCCGCTTTCCTCTTTCTGGCAACGCCAAAGCCCTGTCTGTGAAGTGACCTTTCAGAAAGCCAGGAACTCCCTGCTGCATCTGACTCAGCTTAATGCCAGCTTTTATCGCCATCTTGATGCGGGGGCCAAGGCGGTGATAGCACGGATGCTGCTTGCCGAAACGACGGTCAGCCATGAGGTTGCGTTGTGCGGGGAGCTAACCCGCTCAAGTCGTCCATAAAGAGGTTATTGCTTGCAGCCTCGATTGGCATCCATGCTCGTCGCTGGGTAAATGCAGATATAGGCATAGCCGTGACTACCCAGGGTATCGGCTTCGCAGGTGAAACCACCGTGCTGGATAGTGATGCAGTGCTGACGTTGGGCATCCAGTTCGCCGGTCAGCAGCTTGGTTTCCAGCGCCTTGATGATGGTAGGGAAGGCTGCTTCCAACTGGTCGATAGCCTCCTCTTCCCATTCCCCTACAAGTGAGGCCCGGTCTGACAGAAAGTGCAGACGGTGATGCTCCTGAATAAGACGGGCGCCAAAGCTAGGCGTCACGGTATGGGGCAAGCCCCACTGTGCAAAAATCCGGGTGGGCTGGTCTGGTGCTGTGGGTTGTTGTGTAGTGGTCTAATCATCCCGGACACCATTTTAGGTGGTACAGTCGCC
>NZ_CAWNYS010000290.1:0-2790 GCF_963878295.1 Aeromonas sp. HMWF014
GAGCACCAGCACAATGGCACTCAGCCAGCGTCCCCAGCGGGGCATCAAGTCCCACGCAGCCGTGGCCATGGTGGAAATAAATCGGGTCATATAAATCTCTTATTTTTAGTTAGCGGCATAAAAAGAAAGTGAACAGGAGCCGATCCCCGCCTGATCCAGGCTCTCTTCTCGATCAGTACGGCACTTCAGGTCATCCCTATCCACCATCACTATTTCCTCGTGCGATAAATATTAAATTCATCTTGCATATCGATATGGCAACTGGTAGCCCAACGAACTAACGGCTTGTTATCGGGTAAAAACAGCACACAAAAATCATCTTGTCCCTTCTCCCGCTTGGGCATCGGGAGGATAAGCGAGTGCTTTTCGGGCCGTAGCCCTTCTTTTTCCTGCTGGTCGAGCGTAGTGCTGAGCAACCAGTCGATTTTTACCGTATCGCCATCAATCCGATAGGGGCCTGCACGTCCGCCACCGCCGGCACCGAATCCATCAAACGCCAACGTGTTGCTCCCCATCTTGCTATTGACATAGACGTAACTGATGGGCGATCGATCACCGACATGAGCACGATAGAGGCCCCGCCATGTCGCTCCGGTAACAGAAACGCCCATCCCAGCCAGAGCAGCAGCACAATGGCACTCAGCCTGCGTCCCCAGCGGGGCATCAAGTCCCAAGCCGCATTTATCATGGAAAGCCCCCATGAACTAGACATGATGTGCTCTTGCCCTATACCAGTTGATCACCTCGCCGACTCGCCGCAATTCATTGTTTTTCAACATGGCGAACACGCACAAAAAGGCGGCAGCACGCAACAAGTTGCACAGGGCGATAAATATAAACTCGGCAAGATAGATCAACTTCATCTTGGGATCATGAAGGGTCACCCAGCTATCGACACACTCCTGATATTTGAAGTCCAAGGAACCGACCTGATCCTGAATATCGGCACAGACCTCTTGGTTCTCTGCCTGCTTTCTTGCCTGCTGCAACCCATAGCCAGAAAGGGCTGAGCTAATATAGGTACTATCTAGCAGTAGAAATAGTGCAGCCAGAGCGATCACAACGTATGCACTGCGCCCCCTTGCCATCAGCCATAAACTGAGGATGAGGAGGGTGGCATAGAGCCAGCCCTCCCACGACCAGTTGTCTAGCCTCAAAGCCCATAAAATCTCATTGAACATGGGGCCTCCTTTTTAGCAGGACCAGCGACCCCATGATGATCACCATAAGGGTCACCCATTGGTAAATACTTTGACTCAGGGTAAAGAGTGCCCAGAAAGAAGGGATATATTTGGCTGAAAATAGAGCGTATATGCTGGGAAAGGCCATCAATAGCTGTAGACAGGATAACAGCCACAATCTGCGACTTCGCCTGGCGCAAAATGAAAAGCACAAGGCCAAGGTCAGCGAAACAAATACATATAAATCACTATAAAGGGACATACATCTCTCTCTTTACCTCTGACTAAGCGCAGCTCTGTTCAATCTCTTCATTGAGGGCTTTATTACCCCCCTCCAGCCATATCAGGGCCCAAAGTAGCCGGTCTGCCGCCGAGGCGCCGCGCTTATCTGCCTTGCCCAGGGCCTTGAGCGCCTGAGCAGTACGCAGGCAGGCTGGGAATTGCGAAAAGGTGTGCCCTTCCCGCCACTGATTTAGCAATCTGGGCAGATCCTTATCTCCCATCAGTGCAGCAAACAGGGACTCGCTAAGCTGGATAGGCAACAGAGGCGCGACAATAGCTTCAATCTGATGCTCGGCCCAATTATCCTCACACTGCCATGTCCACCAACACTCTATTCCACCAAAGAGAGCGCCATACCAGGGCGCCTGACACTCGGCCAGCATCAAAGGCAGCGCCTGCGCCGTATAGAAACGCAGTAGTTGGCTATGCAGCCCCTTGGGCTCAACCACCATGCAGCACATTGCCAGTTGCTGCTGGAGCTCATCCAGTGAACGCTGGCTGTGGATCAATCCCAGTACCAGCCCCTGTTCAGTCATTGACTCGAGTAAAGACGCAGAGGCTTGTTGGCAGCGCCAAAGCCAAGGGCCCAGGTTAATCAGTTCAAAAAGGTCGGGATGGATCAATAGCGGACGCAAAAATTCACTCTCGCTGGCTAACAGCTTCTCTCGTAATTCACCTTTCAGCTCTGCACCTTCGAACAATACATAGCAAGCATCATCAGACCACAACTTCTCAGGTAGCATCATTATTCCCCCTGTACGACAGCATCACCCTGTCGCATTGCCCGTAGCATGCAAGGGATGCAGACAGGTTTCTCCATAGGCGGAAGCGCCTTTAACAAGGCCTCTGCACTCGTCTGGGTGGCGATTTGTGGCACGATAGTGACATGTTCTGGAAACGGCTCAGATGCGACAGCTTTCGGTAATGAGGGGGCCTGTCCACCCCAGCCGGAACCATTACCAGGGCTACCGCCAGAGTTCATTTTGATGGAGGGACCGACCAAGGTGACGCCACTGGGGTCAACTTTCACAAAGCTACCACCGACCTTGAGCGTCAGCTCTGAGCCTGCTTCCAGCACAATCTTGTTACCGGCCTTGATGTGGACCTCTTGGCCCGCTTCAACCAGCAGTGACTGCCCCAGCTTCTGGTGCATGGAAGCATCCACCGTCAGCGAATAGTCGGCCTTGATCTGGTCGCGCTTCTCACCCTCCACCGTCAGGTGGTCGTTGGCCTTGATGCGGGTGACGCGCTCGTTGTCGATGTCGGTGTGCTGGTCATGCTTGATGTGCCAGGCAGCGTCGTTCTCTATCAGCACGTTCAGGTCTTT
>NZ_CAWNYS010000291.1:0-1831 GCF_963878295.1 Aeromonas sp. HMWF014
AGCTGGAGGAGCTGCTGGAGCTGGAGCATCCCATCGCCCGCATGGAGTGTTACGACATCTCCCACACCATGGGGGAGCGCACCGTGGCGTCCTGCGTGGTGTTCAACCGGGAGGGGCCGCTCTCTTCGGAATACCGCCGTTTCAATATCGACGGCATCACGGGGGGGGATGACTACGCCGCCATGGAGCAGGTGCTGGAGCGGCGCTTTGGCAAGCTGCAGGAGCCGGACAAGGTGCCGGACGTGCTGTTTATCGACGGCGGCCTGGGCCAGCTGCGCCGCGCCGAGGAGATCCTGGCCCGTCAGCTGGAGTTCCTCGGCGGCAAATACCCGCTGCTGGTGGGCATCGCCAAGGGGGTGACTCGCAAGGCGGGGCTGGAGACCCTGATCATGGGGGAGAGCCACGAAGAGCTGCACTTGCCGGCAGATATGCCCGCTTTGCACCTTATTCAGCATATTCGCGATGAATCTCACCGTTTTGCTATCACGGGCCACCGAGCCAGACGAGCCAAGGCCCGTACCACCAGTACTCTGGAGGATATTCCGGGGGTGGGGCCCAGGCGTCGTCAGGCACTGCTCAAGTATCTGGGCGGGCTGCAGGAGGTGAAAAAGGCCGGGGTGGATGAGCTGGCCAAGGTACCCGGCATCAGCCAGGAGCTGGCCCAGTCCATTCATGATGCCCTGCACTCGCTCTGAGCCGGGGGCTGGGCTCAGAGTTCTCGGCATTCAACCCAGCTCATCCAATTAGCTCTGAATCGTGGCCGCAATCCCGCCTCGGGGTGCACAAGAGCCGTGACGCAGGGGGCCCGCAAATGCCATAATGGCCCGCATCCTGAGGTTGTTGATGGATTAATAGACCAAGGCGGGCGCCAGTCCGGTTGCATCCGTGATCGGCTTGGGGCTACCATGTAGCGGCATACAAGAAGTGGCTGAAAATAATGACAAATATTCCTAACCTGCTGACGTTTTTTCGGATCTTGCTCATCCCCGTCTTCGTCATCCTGTTCTATGTACCCTATCAGTGGTCCTATCTGGCGGCGGCCCTCGTCTTCATTCTGGCGGCTGCGACCGACTGGTTTGATGGCTACCTTGCCCGCAAGCTGAACCAGTCCACCGCCTTCGGCGCTTTCCTCGATCCGGTCGCCGACAAGATCATGGTGGCGGCGGCGCTGGTGGTCATTGTCGAACACTACAACACCATCTGGGTCACCATCCCCGCCATGACCATGATTGGCCGCGAGATCATCATCTCCGCCCTGCGTGAATGGATGGCCGAGCTCGGCAAACGCTCCTCGGTGGCTGTCAGCTGGATTGGCAAGTGGAAGACCATGATCCAGATGGTGTCGCTCACCGGCCTCATCTGGCAGTACGACATCTGGATGGTATGGCTCGCCTACGTGCTGCTTTATGTGGCCACTGTGCTTACCTTCTGGTCCATGTTCCAGTACATGAAGGCCGCCTGGGGCGATCTGACCTACCACTCCCGCTTCTAGTGTCTGCCTGGCATAAAGCATCGTTTCCCCGTCGTTGGGGCAGGGAAACGATCATGAGTGGTAAAAGTGCAGTGAAAGGGTAAAAAACACCCGAACGATCAGGGTATTAAACATTTTTGGTTGACTGGGCGAGGAACATCGCTAGAATGCGTCCTCGTAGTCAGGCAGTCAGCCAGACCAATGCGGGAATAGCTCAGTTGGTAGAGCACGACCTTGCCAAGGTCGGGGTCGCGAGTTCGAGTCTCGTTTCCCGCTCCAAATTCAGACAATAGAGAGCCAACTCTCTTTTGCATGGCGCGTTAGCAAAGCGGTTATGCAGCGGATTGCAAATCCGTTTAG
>NZ_CAWNYS010000292.1:0-4952 GCF_963878295.1 Aeromonas sp. HMWF014
GCCCTGGGCCGAGGGTGACGACGTGACCGCACCGGTTGCCGTCGCACCGACCAAACCCAAGCGTCGTCCACTGCCTGGCATGGCGCCCTTGCCAAGCCTGGAGCTGCTGGACAGGCCGCCAGCCAAGACCCAGATGATGAGCAAGGACGAGCTGGACCGCATGGGCCGTCTGGTGGAGGCGAAACTCGCGGACTACAACGTGCAGGCCAAGGTGGTCGGTGTCTATCCGGGCCCCGTCATCACCCGTTTCGAACTGGATCTGGCGCCCGGCATGAAGGCGAGCAAGATCACCAACCTGTCGCGCGATCTGGCCCGCTCCCTCTCTGCCAGCAGCGTGCGGGTGGTGGAAGTGATCCCGGGCAAGACCTTCGTCGGCATCGAGCTGCCCAACCGGGTGCGCCAGACCGTCTACCTGCGCGAAACCCTCGACTGCGATGCCTTCCGTGACAGCCGTAACCCGCTTACCATGGGGTTGGGTCAGGACATAGCCGGTGAGCCCGTGGTGGTGAATTTGGCCAAGATGCCGCACCTGCTGGTGGCCGGTACCACCGGCTCGGGCAAGTCGGTGGGGGTCAACACCATGATCATCTCCATGCTCTACAAGTCATCTCCCGATGATCTGCGTTTCATCATGATCGACCCCAAGATGCTGGAACTGTCGGTCTACGAAGGGATCCCGCATCTCTTGACCGAGGTGGTCACCGACATGAAGGATGCTGCCAACGCCCTGCGCTGGTGCGTAGGTGAGATGGAGCGCCGCTACAAGCTGATGTCGGCGGTCGGGGTGCGTAACCTCAAGGGCTACAACGACAAGGTGCTGGCCGCCATCGAGGCGGGTGAGCCCCTGCTCGACCCGCTGTGGCGTCCGGGTGACTCCATGGATCAGATGCCGCCGGAGCTGGAGAAGCTGCCCCACATCGTGGTGGTGGTGGACGAGTTTGCCGACATGATGATGATCGTCGGCAAGAAGGTGGAAGAGCTGATTGCCCGTATCGCCCAAAAGGCGCGAGCGGCCGGTATTCACCTCATTCTGGCGACCCAGCGTCCCTCGGTGGATGTGATTACCGGTCTTATCAAAGCCAACATCCCGACCCGTATCTCGTTCCAGGTGTCGAGCAAGATCGACTCGCGTACCATCATCGATCAGGGCGGTGCCGAATCCTTGCTCGGTATGGGTGACATGCTCTACATGCCAGCCGGTACCTCCAACCCGACCCGGGTGCATGGCGCATTTGTCGATGACCACGAAGTGCACAAAGTGGTGGCGGACTGGAAACTGCGCGGCGAGCCAAACTACATTGACGAGATCCTCTCCGGTGAATCAGGCGGCGAAGGCGGCAGCGGTGAATATGGCGGCGGTGGCGATGAAGAGCTCGACCCCCTGTTTGACGAGGCGGTCGCCTTTGTGGTGGAGTCCCGTCGCGGTTCTACCTCCAGCGTCCAGCGCAAGTTCAAGATTGGTTACAACCGGGCAGCCCGTCTCATCGAGCAGATGGAAAATCAGGGCATCGTCAGCTCACCGGGCGGCAATGGTCAGCGCGATGTGCTGGCACCGCCGCCGGTGCGGGACTAAGCCTCGCCGTTTCATATTATCCCTGGCCATGCCCTCCACGGGCGTGGCCTTTTATCGAGAGCGTCTTTATGAAGATCGTGATGAAAAAGCAACTGTTGATGGGTACCGTGCTGCTGATGGCCAGCAGCCAAGTGTGGGCCGATGCGGCCAGTGATCTCAAACAGAAGCTGGCGGGTGTCAGCCTCTTCTCCGCCAAGTTTGCCCAGACCGTCTATGACAGCAAGGGCAAGGAGCTGCAAAAGGCCAGCGGCGATCTGCTGGTGCAGCGTCCGAACCGCTTCAACTGGCACACCACCTCGCCGGACGAAAGCCTGATCGTGGCCGACGGTCAGGATGTGTGGATCTATGACCCCTTCGTCGAGCAGGTCACTGTCCTCAAGCTCAAGGATGCGGTCCTCAATACTCCCTTTATTCTGATCGCCGGTAATGACGACAAGTTCTGGAAGAACTATGACGTGACTCAGGAGGGGGATGTCTACATCGTCACCAGTCGCAACAAGGATGAGCTGATCGCCTCTTTCCGCGTTACCTTCGATCGGGCCAACAACATCAGCCGTTTCGATGTGAAAGAGGCGCAGGGGCAGTGGAGCGAATTCACCCTGAGCAGTTTCAACCGCAAGCCGGTGCTCAAGGGCAATGAATTTGTTTTCAAGATCCCGAAGGGGGTCGCGCTGGACGACCAGCGCTGATGAGCAGGCGGTCGTTGGATTGCTCGCCACTGCGCCAGTCAAAGGCGAGTGGTGTGACGCTGGGGGTCAATACAGATGAGTAACTTGTCGCTGGATTTCTCATCGGACTTTCGCCCGCTGGCGGCCCGGATGCGGCCGCAAAACCTAGACCAGTATATTGGTCAGCAGCATATTCTGGGGGCTGACAAGCCCCTGCGCAAAGCGATCCTGGCGGGTCATTGTCACTCGATGATCCTGTGGGGACCTCCCGGCACCGGCAAGACCACCCTGGCGGAGCTGATGGCGCACTACTGCCAGGCGGAAGTGGAGCGACTCTCGGCAGTGACCTCCGGCATCAAGGAGATCCGCGCCGCCATCGACAAGGCGAAGGAGAACAGCTGGCGTGGGGTACGCACCATACTGTTCGTGGATGAGGTGCACCGCTTCAACAAGAGCCAGCAGGATGTGTTCCTGCCCCACATCGAAGATGGCACCATCACCTTTATCGGTGCCACCACTGAAAACCCTTCGTTCGAACTCAACAACGCGCTGCTCTCCCGGGCCCGGGTCTATCTGCTCAAGCGACTGGAAGAGCGCGACATCCTCGCCATGATCGAGCAGGCAATGCAGGATCCGCGCGGTCTCAATGATCCGGCGCTCTCCTTTGCCCCCGGCGTCAAAGAGGCGCTGGCCAAGGCGGTGGATGGGGACGGGCGCAAATCCCTCAACTATCTGGAGCTGTTGGCCGACATGGCCGAGACCAATGGTGCAGGGAAGAGAGTGATCGACAGCGCCCTGCTCGCCGCCGTGGTGGGGGAGCACGTGGCCCGTTTCGACAAGGGGGGGGATCACTTCTATGACCTCATCTCGGCGGTGCACAAATCCATTCGCGGCTCGGCCCCGGATGCGGCGCTCTACTGGTACGCCCGCATGGTGAGCGCTGGTTGCGATCCGCTCTATATTGCCCGCCGCTTGCTGGCCATCGCTTCGGAAGATGTGGGCAACGCCGATCCGCGCGCCATGCAGGTCGCCCTGTCGGCCTGGGATTGCTTTCATCGCATCGGCCCTGCCGAAGGGGAGCGCGCCATCGCCCAGGCCATCGTCTATCTCGCCTGCGCCCCCAAGAGCAATGCGGTCTACACCGCCTGGAAGGCAGCGCTCAACGATGCGAAAAACCTGCCCGACTTCGAGGTGCCACCGCATCTTCGCAACGCACCCACCAAGCTGATGAGCGAGCTGGGTTATGGTGCCGAGTATCGTTATGCCCACGACGAGCCGGGGGCCTACGCAGCCGGCGAGAGCTACTTCCCGCCAGAGCTGGCAGGCAAGCAGTACTATCAGCCCACGGATCGCGGTCTTGAGAAGCAGATTGCCCAAAAGCTTGACTACCTCCATGAGCTGGACCGGCAGAGCCCGCAACAAAGGGGCAAGTAGCAGGCTGGCGCCTCGAACAGCCCGGTTGGCAGAGGGGTGGCCGGTGAATGCACTTGTTCAAATGAGGCAGTTCAGGTACCGGTTTGCCTCTGTGGTCAGGAATGGGGTTCGAGGGAGGATCCGCGAGTCTTCCCGACCGGTGAGGTCCGTGAAAACGACGTAAATAGTCCCTGTTCGGGCGGGGGGGCGGTCTGATACACTGGCCCTCTGACCCCGTTTGTCTCGGCCTTGCGCCATCTTCTTGATTTCGAAGGCCTGATTTTGAAGGCGCGATCCTGAAGACGATAGGGGTGCGCCAACCGATGTTAACTTCCGGATCTGTTCTCTCGCCCGGTCATGATGACCCAGGCCCAGATCCCATTTTAAAAAAGTAGGTAAACCATGCTGGATCCCAAATATCTGCGTAGCGAGATTGATGAAGCTGCCGCTCGTCTGGCGACACGTGGCTACGTTCTGGACGTAGCGGCTGTCAATGCTCTGGAAGAGAAACGCAAGGATCTGCAGTCCCGTACCCAGGAGCTGCAGGCCGAGCGCAACGCCCGCTCCAAGTCCATCGGTGAGGCTGCCCGTCGTGGTGAGGATGTGGCCCCGCTCAAGGCCGACGTGACCAAGATTAACGACGAGCTTGAAACCAGCAAGGTTGAGCTCGAAGTGCTGCTGCGCGATCTCAAATCCATCTCCGACGCCATCCCCAACCTGCCGAGCGAGACCACGCCGGTGGGCCGCGATGAGGACGACAACGTGGAAGTGCGTCGTTGGGGAACGCCGCGTGCGTTCGATTTCCCGGTACGCGATCACATCGATCTGGGTGAAGCGGCCAAGGGCGTGGATTTCAAGAACGGCGTCAAGATTTCCGGTGCCCGCTTTGTGGTGATGAAGGGGCAGATTGCCCGCCTGCACCGCGCCCTGGCGCAGTTCATGCTGGACCTGCACACCCTGCAGCACGGTTACACCGAGTGCTATGTGCCTTATCTGGTGAACCCGGACAGCCTGTATGGCACAGGTCAGCTGCCGAAGTTCTCCGAAGACCTGTTCAACACCGGTATCGAGGGTGAAGGGGAAGAGGAGGGCAAGCTGCGCAAATTCTCCCTGATCCCGACCTCCGAAGTGCCGCTCACCAACATGGCCCGCGACGAGATCTTTGATGAGCAGGAGCTGCCCATCAAGATGACGGCCCACAGCCCCTGCTTCCGTTCTGAAGCCGGTTCCTACGGTCGTGATACCCGTGGCCTCATCCGTATGCACCAGTTCGACAAGGTCGAGATGGTGCATACGGA
>NZ_CAWNYS010000292.1:4962-9785 GCF_963878295.1 Aeromonas sp. HMWF014
CTGGTTCACCCGGAAAAATCCTGGGAAGCACTGGAAGAGATGGCCGGTCACGCCGAGAAGGTGCTGCAACTGCTGGAGCTGCCGTATCGCGTGATGGCGCTGGCCACCGGTGACATGGGCTTCTGCGCCGCCAAGACCTACGATCTGGAAGTGTGGCTGCCGGCCCAGAACACCTACCGCGAGATCTCTTCTGTCTCCAACTGCACCGATTTCCAGGCGCGGCGCATGCAGGCGCGCGTCCGCATCGACGGCAAGCCCCAGCTGCTGCACACCCTGAATGGCTCCGGCCTGGCCGTGGGGCGCACCCTGGTGGCCGTGATGGAGAACTATCAGCAGGAAGATGGCCGCATCGCCATCCCGGCAGCGCTGCAATCCTACATGGGCGGTCTGACCCACATAGGGTAAGCTCACGCCGCTGACTACAACGCCATGGCATTGCCATGGCGTTGTGCATTCTGGCGCCAATCAACCGTTTTAGTGCTGAAAAAATGCGGCTTTTCGGCGCCGCTTTGAACAGTTAACACATTTTTATCAAGCATTGCGCAATCGTTTTTGTTAGACTGCGCCGCAATTTCGCAGGACACTTTTCTCTATGGTCTGGATTGATTACGCCATCATCGGCATCATCGGCTTTTCCGCCCTCATCAGCCTGGTGCGCGGCTTTGTCAAGGAAGCCATGTCGCTTGTCACCTGGTTTATCGCCTTCTTCATCGCCAGCCATTTCTATCCCGATCTCGCCATCTATTTTACCTCTTTCTCGGATCCCATGGTGCGCAACGGCCTGGCCATCGCCGCTCTGTTCGTGGCGACCCTGATCCTGGGCGCCGTGGTGAACTACGTGGTGGGGCTGCTGGTTGAAAAGACCGGCCTGTCAGGCACGGATAGGGTGCTCGGCATCTGTTTTGGCGCCATTCGCGGGGTACTGGTTGTCAGTGCCCTGCTGTTTTTTATGGATACCTTTACCAGCCTCTCCCAGAGCGACTGGTGGGTGGTGTCCAAACTGGTTCCCGAGTTCAAACCGGTGATCCAGTGGTTTTTCGGGTTCATGTTGAACTCGTCCAGTTATCTTAAACAGGTATAGTGACTTCGAGGTAGCAAAGACATGTGTGGTATTGTCGGTATAGTTGGCACCACCCCCGTCAATCAGGCCCTCTACGACGCCTTGACGGTGTTGCAACACAGGGGACAGGATGCCGCCGGGATCGTGACCATAGACAGTGGAAACTTCCGGCAACGTAAGGCCAACGGCCTGGTGAAGGACGTGTTTGAAGTGCGTCACATGCAGCGTCTGCAAGGGAACATCGGCATAGGTCATGTCAGATATCCCACCGCAGGCAGCTCAAGTGCCGCTGAAGCCCAACCTTTTTACGTGAACTCCCCCTACGGCATGGTGCTGGCCCACAACGGCAACCTCACCAATGCCAAGGATCTCAAGGAGCAGCAGTTCAAGGTGGCCCGTCGCCACATCAACACCACCTCCGATTCGGAAGTGCTGCTGAACGTGCTGGCCCACGAACTGGATCTGTGCGACAAGATGGCACTGCGGCCGGAGGATATCTTCTCTGCGGTGCGCAAGACCCATCAGCAGATCCGCGGTGCTTATGCCGTGGTCTCGCTGGTGATTGGTCACGGTCTCATCGGGTTTCGCGATCCCAACGGCATTCGTCCGCTGATCCTGGGTCGTCGGGCCGATGAGCAGGGCCAGGTAGAGTACATGCTCGCCTCCGAGAGCGTGGCGCTGGACGCCATCGGTTTCGAGACGGTACGTGACGTCGCCCCCGGTGAAGCCATCTACATCACCGAGCAGGGACAGCTCTTCTCCGAGCAGTGTGCGGAAAATCCGCAGATGAGCTCCTGCATCTTCGAATACGTCTACTTCGCCCGTCCCGATTCATGCATCGACAAGGTCTCCGTCTACGCCGCCCGCCTTAACATGGGTCGCAAGCTGGGTCAGAAGATTGCACGTGAGTGGGAAGATCTGGACGTGGATGTGGTCATTCCCATCCCCGAGACCTCCTGTGACGTGGCGCTGGAGATAGCCCATACCCTCGACCTGCCTTACCGTCAGGGCTTCGTGAAGAACCGCTACATAGGCCGTACCTTCATCATGCCGGGTCAGACCCAGCGCAAGAAGTCGGTACGTCGCAAGCTCAATGCCATCAGCTCGGAATTCAAGGGCAAGAAGGTGTTGTTGGTGGATGACTCTATCGTGCGCGGCACCACCTCGGAGCAGATCATCCAGATGGCCCGTGAAGCGGGGGCGGCCAAGGTTTACTTCGCCTCGGCGGCACCGGAGATCCGCTTCCCCAACGTCTATGGTATCGACATGCCCACTGCCAACGAGCTGATCGCCCACGGTCGGGAAGTGGAAGAGGTGTGCAAGCTGATCGGTGCCGATGGTCTGATTTTCCAGGATTTGGAAGATCTGGAAGAGGCGGTGCGGGAGATCAACCCCGAGCTGCGTCACTTCGAGACCTCGGTGTTCAACGGTCACTATGTCACCTCCGATGTGGATCAATCTTATCTGGACCACCTGAATGCCTTGCGCAGCGACGACAACAAGGCGGTGCGTGAGTGGCAGGAAGGCACCAGCAACCTGGAAATTTTTAACGAAGGTAGTTAAACGTTTTCGTTGTTCATGAAAGATATGAGATGGGGGCCGCGGCCCCCATTGTCGTGTCTGGGCGGAGCAGCAGAGGGGTATTTGCTGTAAAAATAATCACTTATACCGCAGGGTGTGGGCAGTGGCGGCGGGATCCGCTAGCATGGGCAGCCGCGCACCTATCGCGCCGCCGTATCAACCAGAACAGACGAGAATTCAGATGGATGACCTGCTAGCCCCCGTGCACCAGTTTTTGCAGTGTGAGACCCCGGACGAGTGGGTAGCCATGGCGCGAGATCCCGCCCATCTGCCTACCCTGCTCATCGATCACGCGAACTGCGAGAACAAGGCTGCGCTCACCGCCCACAGCCTGGTGCGGCGCTACTGCCTGCCCAAGGGCAAGCGCCATCTGTTGCCCAAGCTGGCATTTTATCGGGAGCTGGATGCCATCCCGGAGAAGGCCGAGATCCTGGGCAAGCGCAGCATGGGGGAGTCTGATCGCACCGTGTTCGAGGAGCTGGCACGCAATCCGCTGCTGTTTCCCATGGTGCGGCTCATCCAGGAGGAGCTGCACCACTTCGAGCAGGTGCTGGCGCTGATGGCTGCGCGCAACATCCCCTATGGCCCCGTGACCGCCTCCCGCTATGCCCGCAACCTGATGCAGCATGTGCGCACTCACGAGCCTGCCACCATAGTCGACAAGTTGATCATCGGCGCCTACATAGAGGCGCGTTCCTGCGAGCGCTTTGCCAAGTTGGCGCCTCATCTGGACGAGGAGCTGGGTCGCTTCTATGTCTCCCTGCTGCGTTCGGAGGCGCGCCACTATCAGGACTATCTGGCCTTGGCCGAGCAGTATGCGGGGGAGGATATCCGTGAGCGGGTCGCCTACTTTGGCCGGATTGAAGCAGAGCTTATCTGCTCGCCGGATCCGCAGTTCAGGTTCCATAGCGGGCGGCCTGTCAGATCTGACAATGGTTGACGTAAGAGGCGCGGCCTACCATGGCCATGTTCCTACTACGAGCGATGCATTCATTTTTGAGCGCAATTCCCGGCCCTTGAGCCGGGATTTTTTTAGGCTTTTTCAAGCAGATGACGAAGAGGGGTGGCTGGTACCAGGGTCGGCTCCGGCCTGGGGATCAGCGGCGGTATTCGTTGTTGTAGTTCTGGATCAGGCGGCGCGTCACCTCGTGCTGGGGATCGGCGAACACCTTGAGCGTCTTGCCACGCTCCACCACCCGTCCTTCGTGCATCACCAGCACCTCGTCACTGATGTGGCTCACGACCCCCAGATCGTTGGCCACCAGTACATAGCTCAGCCCCATGGTCTCCTGCATCTCAAGCAGCAGGTTGATGATCTGGGAGCGTACCGAGATGTCCAGGGTGGAGAGTGCCTCATCGGCTACCACGATTTTGGGATTGAGAATGAGTGCCCGGGCCAGCGCCACCCGCTGCTGTTGACCGGCGGAGAGCATCTGCGGATAGAAGAGGGCGTGATCCGGCAACATGCCCACCATGCGCAGGGTCTGTACCACCTTGTCGTGCCGCTCCTCGTCGCTCATCTCTGTGTTGAGCCGCAGCGGTGTCTCCAGGATCTGGCCGACCCGGATCTTGCGATTGAGAGAGGAGTTGGGGTCCTGGAAGATCATCCGCAGCAGCTTGCAGCGGGTCTGATAGTCGCCATGGACCAGCGTCTGACCCTCGATGGCGATCTCGCCGGCGGTGGGTTCTATCATGCCCGCCAGGATCCGCGCCAGCGTACTCTTGCCGGAGCCGGCCTCGCCGACGATGGCCAGGGTCTGGCCGACCTCAAGGTCAAACGAGAGCGGCTTGATGGCTTCGACCGCCTGACGCCGAAACAGGCCGGTGCGGTTCTGATAGGTCTTGCTAAGGCCTCTGACCTGCAGCAGGGAGGGTTCGATCACTGTCCTGGCTCCTTGGTGGCAGAGCATGCGGCCACGGGCTGATAACGTGTTGAATTCATTTTTTCGGCTCTTCCATGTTCAGCGGGAAGTGGCAGCTGAACTGGTGCCCTTTGATCTTGCTCATCAGCGGCGTCTGTACGCACTGTTTCTGGGCATAGGGGCAGCGGGGACCGAGCCGGCAACCGATGGGCAGGTGCTGTAGCGGCGGTATCACCCCGGGCAGGGTTTCGAGCCGTGACTTGTGGCGCACCAGCTTGTCAAAGTCGGGAATGGACTTGAGCAGGGCATCGGTATAGGGG
>NZ_CAWNYS010000293.1:0-5335 GCF_963878295.1 Aeromonas sp. HMWF014
CTGCCAGTCCCAGTAACGCAGTCCCTGATCATCTTCGGCAGCGCACAACAGGGGGCCTGTGGGATCCTCGCTCAGGCCAAGCTCACCAAGCCAGGGCAAGAGATAAGCACGCTCCGTATCGTTCAACTGGATATTGACGTTGTCCACTCTCGGTTGCCAGCGCGGCGCCTCGTGCAGCAACACCAACGGCAAGGTGCAGGTGAAACGGCTGCCCCCTAGGGGACGCGGCTCGACCCGGATCTCGCCGCCCATCTGCTCCATCAGCTGACGGCTGATGGCCAGCCCCAGTCCGGTGCCCTGTGCCTTGGGCTGGCCCTCCTCTCCTCCCTGCTCGAATGGCAGGAACAGACGAGGCAGCAGATCAGCGCTGATACCTGGCCCTTCATCATCCACACCGCACAGCAAGCAGTTCTCTTCACGTCGGGCCCACAGCACCACCTCACCGGCGGGGCTGAACTTGATGGCATTGGCGAGCAGATTATGCAGCACCTGCTGCACCCTATGGGGATCCAGCTCAACCTGTGCCGGCAAGTGATGATCGATATCCAGTCGCAGTTGCAATCGCTTGGAGCGGGCCTTGGACCAGTGCACTGCTGCCACGTGCTCGCACAAGTCCACCAGATCGGTCGGCTGGGGAGAGAGCGCCAGCTGCCGGTTCTCGTTGCGACTGAAATCGAGCACATCGTTGAGCAGGCCGAGCAGCTCGTCCCCCGCCAGTCTGACATGGGAGAGCGCAGAGCGCTGCTCTGCCGATAAGGGAGTTTGATCGAGCCACTCCAGCAGCCCCAGAATGGCATTCATGGGGGTTCGGATCTCGTGGCTCACCGCCGCGAGAAAGCGTCCCTTGGCCAACACAGCTTGCTCGGCCAGCTCGTGGGAGGCTTGCAGGGCATGCTCCTGCTCGATTCTGGCAGTCACATCCTGCACCACGCCGTAAACGCGCCACCCCCCTTCCGGCTGGCTGCGACCCCGACCATAGAACTGCAGCCACCGCGTTCCTTTGCCCGGATGGGCATAACGCAGCGCATAGGAGAAGGGTTGCCCTGCCTGCAACATGGCCAGCATGGGCATCCGCATCTCGCGCCTGTCCTGATGCAGCAGCCGGCTGAGCGCGCTGTCGGGATCGCGGCGGATCTGCTGGCTGGCCAACCCCAGCAGCTCGTAACTGCCGCGGCTGATGAACTCGACCTGCGTTATGCCGCCCTGCTGCAGAATGAACTGAATGACGACCCCGGGCACTGTATTGGTGAGGGCACGCAGGCGACGCTCGGCCTGATGCAGCAAACGGGTGCGCTCGCGCAGAGCGCTGATATCGGACAGTGCGATCAGATCCCCTGCCTGTGTCGGCTTGCCCAGCTGCAGCGGGATCTGGGCGTAGGAGAACACCTGATCCCCGAGGGACAAGGTTCCTTCCGTCCCCTGTAACTGGGGCGATGGCAGGCTGAGTTCGGTCAGATAACGGGCCTCCAGCCGTTTGGCCTGCTTGTTGCGCTTGATGATCTCACCCTGATTGTTCCGCAGAAAGACGGGGGCCGGCAGCGCCTGGAACAGGGACTCCCTGAACTGGCTCTCCAACGCCAAGATCTGTTCCATCTCCTGGCGCTGATTAACCTCCCGCGCCAGCTGCTGGCGCGAGCGCCAGATCAGCCAGATGACGCTGGCACTGATCAGCAGTGCCAGCAATATGGATCCCAGCCAGATACCGTAACTGACCCCCGCCTGCTGGGTCAGCACCAGCCGGCGCCAGCGCTGGTTGAGTTCATCATTCTGCTTGCCGGTGAGGGTCATCAGACTCTGTTCCATCACCCCAGCCAGTTTGGGGCTGCGGGAGCCTATGGCAAAGCCAAGCCCGAAGCGGACCGGCAATTCCTTGATATTTAAGCCATCCAGCTGGTTGTTGCGCAGTGGATATTGCAGCTGGTACAGCTCGGTCAGCATGGCATCGGCTTTGCCTGCCCGCACTTTCGCAATGCCTGACTCAAGCGTCTCGCTCTTGCGCCACTCATGCTGGCCAAAATGTGCCAGCATGTCGGAGTCATAGAGGCTGGCAGGCACCAGTACCTCCCCCTTGAGTGCTTCCAGTCGTCCGAACGGCTGAGACTTGCGGCTGACCAGAGCATAGCGACTCTCGACCATGATGCGGGTAAAGTCGAACTCGCGGGTCAGGGCCGGGCTCTCCAGCAGGCCCGCCATCATGTCCGCCTCGCCACTGCGTAGCTTGTCCAAGGCCTCCTCCCTGTCCCGGGCTGGCACCACATGAAAGTTCAGTCCGGTCTGCAGGCTAACCCGGCGCAGCACATCGGCGCTCCAGCCCGTTAGCTGCCCCTGCCCGTCGATGCCGCTATAGGGCATAAGCGCAGGATCCACCACCAGTTTGATGGTGCGGGAGGTGCCGACCAGCAAGGCCTGCTCCTCATCGGTGAAGTGCAGTGGATTGATGTCCTGCTCTCCCTGTTCTAGATAGCGATCCAGATCCTTGTAGAGGCTACCGGGGGACATGTAGCGGAGCGCCGTGTCGATTAGCTCCCTGAGCTCCGGTTTGTCGCGCATCATAAGGCGATAGCTGATCACCAGTTCATCGTTGCGCAACCGGCGCAACCGCAATCCCTCATCCGGATATTCGCGCATCAGGTAACGCAGTTGCAGGTAGTCACCGAGATAGGCAGTCCCCTTACCTGCCACCAACGCCGCATACCAGTTGTCAGCGTCGGTCAGGGCCAACTGGGTTGCATGGGGATAGAGCGACTTGAGCACCTCACTCGCCTGCCAGACGGGCGATACCAGAAAGGTGGCGCGTTCCAGCTCACCGCGATAGACAATGGCGGATTCGGCCTCCAGCAGAGCGCGGCTCAGGGCCATGCCCGGCAATACCTGTAGTGAAGAGCCGACATACGGGATGAGATCACAGCGTCCCGCTAGCAGCCCCTGCTGCACGGCGGACCAGTTTGGCAATTTCTCGTGCAGCAATGGTACCGGCAGCTGCTCGGCCAGCTGCTCAAGCTGATCGATCAGCAAGCCCCCCGACTCTTCGAGATAGGGTGGCAGGATCAGGGCCGGATAGCAGATGGTCAGCGGCTTGAGTACGTCGGTATAGGCCTGGGTGGCCGGCGACAGGGGTAAGGTCATAGCCTGCACCGGCATTGCCAGCAGCAGTGTGAGTAAAAGCTGGTTTTTTATCATGAAAAAGTAAAAGCCAGGCGGTTGCCTGGCTTTTTATCACTCGTTGGGTTCAACATTTTCTACCCTGGCCTTGAGCTTCTGGCCAGGCCGGAAGGTCACCACGCGACGAGCGCTGATAGGAATATCCTCGCCCGTTTTGGGGTTGCGTCCGGGACGCTGATTCTTCTCACGAAGGTCAAAGTTACCGAAGCCTGAAATCTTGACTTGTTCACCACGCTCTAGCGCCTGTCTGATTTCCTCAAAGAAGGCTTCCACCATATCTTTGGCTTCACGCTTGCTCATCCCCAGCTGGGTGAACAGGTGCTCTGCAATGTCGGCTTTGGTAAGCGCCATAGATCAATCCCTCAAGGATGCATTCAACTCTTCACCAAGGGCCCGCACGACATTGTCTACGGTCTCGGCAATCTCTTTCTCCTCCAGGGTGCGCTGGGTGTCTTGCAATACAAGACTGATGGCCAGGCTCTTCTTGTCCTCTGCCATACCAGCACCCTGGTATACGTCAAACAAGTTTATTCCAACTACCTGATTTCCGCCAACTTTTTTAATTACTGCAAGGACATCGCCGGCCAGAACCGCAACGTCGACCACCACTGCGATATCGCGACGGTTGGCAGGGAAGCGAGAAACCTCGGTTGCAACCGGCACCTTGGCCGGCGTCAGCTTGTCCAGCTCCAGTTCAAACATGACGGCGCGGCTCTTGAGACCCAGCTTCTTCTCGAGGCTCGGGTGGATCACGCCGATATGGCCGATGACCTCGCAATTACGCGAGATGGCTGCGCTCTGGCCCGGATGCAGGGCGCTGTGCTCGGTACGCTCGAAGCTAAAGGTGGCCCCTTCGGCGGTGAGATCCAGTATCGCTTCCAAGTCTCCTTTCAAATCAAAGAAGTCGGCACCACGGCTCTTGATGTCCCAGTGTTCATCACTCTGGTTGCCAATGATGATACCGGCCAGCATCGGCTCCTGACGGATGCCGTTCTCGGCGCTTTCATCCTTGATGAAACGCAGACCCTGCTCGAACAGGCGCACACGCGGCTGCTGACGGTTCTGGTTGTAAACCACGGCCTGCACCAGACCCGGGAACAGAGAGACGCGCATGGCGGACATCTCGACCGAAATCGGGTTAGGCAGCACGATGGCGTCGCTCTGCGGGAACAGGGTTTGCTGGGTCTTGGGATCGACGAAGCTGTAGGTGATCGCTTCCTGGAAACCGCGAGCAACCAGCAGGTCACGCACGCGCTTCAAGGTCACCTGCCCTTCTGCCTGCTCAACCATCGCCAGAGAGGCGGCAGGTTTGAGGTTCGGGATGTTGTTGTAGCCGTAGATGCGGGCCACTTCCTCGATGAGGTCTTCCTCGATGGCGATATCGAAACGCCAAGAGGGTGCCAGCGCAGTCCAGCCATCAGCATCAACCGTCACCTGCATGCCGAGGCGGGTCAGGATCTCGACCACCTGAGCATCAGCCACGCTGATACCGATCACTTTGTCGAGCTTGGTGCGACGCAAGCGGATAGGGGCCGCTTTCGGCAGATGGGCATCGGATTTGACCTCGATGACCGGGCCCGCTTCGCCGCCGCAGATATCCAGCAGCAGGCGGGTGGCACGATCCATCACCTTGGCTTGCAGCTCGGGATCAACCCCGCGCTCGAAGCGATGGGAGGAGTCGGTGTGCAGACCATAGGCACGGGCACGACCTGTGATGGAGAGCGGCGCAAAGAAAGCGCACTCCAGCAGGATGTCGGTGGTGGTCTCAGAGACGCCAGTGCGATTACCGCCGAAGATACCGGCCATGCAGGCAGGGCCTTTGGCATCGGCAATCACCAGGGTGGTCTCTTTGAGCTTCACTTCATTGCCATCGAGCAGGGTCATCGGCTCGTCAGCGTTGGCGCGACGCACCACCAGTTCCCCGTCAAGCCGAGCCAGATCGAAGGCGTGCATCGGCTGACCGTATTCCAGCAGCAGGTAATTGGTGATATCGACGATGGCGTCAATGGAGCGAATACCGCCACGGCGAAGCTTCTCTTGCATCCAGAGCGGGCTCTGGGCCTGCAGGTTCAGCCCCTTGATGACGCGACCCAGATAACGGGGGCAATCGGTCGGTGCCTCAACCCGGATCGGGAAGGTCGCATCACAGGTGGCAGCAGCTGGCGTCCAGGTC
>NZ_CAWNYS010000294.1:0-7460 GCF_963878295.1 Aeromonas sp. HMWF014
GTGCAGGCCTGTCCGGTGCGAGCCGGGGCGGATGAGGAACATGAAGGCACGCGCGCCATCACCATGCTGGACAAGGCGCCCCATCTGGCCGGTCAGAAACAGGCGCTGCGCTGGTTCGAAAGCCTGCCCTGGCCTGCCCGCGAGCGGGTGGATTTTTCCACCGTGCGCGGTGCCCAGTTCCTGGAGCCCCTGTTCGAGTTCTCCGGCGCCTGCGCCGGTTGTGGCGAGACGCCATATCTCAAGCTGCTGACCCAGTTGTTTGGCGATCGCATGCTGGTGGCCAACGCCACCGGTTGCTCCTCCATCTATGGCGGCAACCTGCCGACCACCCCCTGGGCCAAGAACGGCGAAGGGAAGGGGCCAGCCTGGTCCAACTCCCTGTTCGAGGACAACGCCGAGTTCGGCTTTGGCTTCCGCCTCACGGCTGACCAGCATCATGGTCAGGCGGTGGCCGCCCTCAAGGCGATGAAGGGGGAGCTGGGGGAGGCGCTGGTCGAGTCGCTTATCAGCGCCCCGCAGCGGCTGGAGTCGGAGATCCGCGCCCAGCGGGGCAGGGTGGCGCAGGTGCGCGAACGGCTGGAGGAGGTGAACTCGGGGCAAGCCCGTGAGCTGCTCTCCTTGATTGATCAGCTGGTGCGCCGCTCGGTCTGGATCGTCGGCGGCGACGGCTGGGCCTATGACATCGGCTCGGCGGGGCTCGATCACGTGCTTGCCTCCGGGCGCGATGTGAACGTGCTGGTGATGGATACCGAGGTCTACTCCAACACCGGCGGCCAGATGTCGAAATCGACGCCGCTCGGTGCCGTCGCCAAGTTTGCGGCGGGGGGCAAGACGCTGGCCAAAAAGGATGTGGCGTTGCAGGCCATCTCCTACGGCAACGTCTATGTTGCCCGTATCGCCTTTGGTGCCAACCCGCAGCAGACGCTGCAAGCGCTGCGCGAAGCGGAGGCCTATCCTGGCCCCTCGCTCATCATCGCCTACAGCCACTGCATCGCCCACGGCATCGATATGGAGCTGGGGCTCACCCAGCAGAAACGGGCGGTGGACTCGGGCCACTGGCCGCTGCTGCGCTACAACCCTGTACTGCGCAGTTTGGGGCAGAACCCCTTTAGCCTCGATAGCCTGCGCCCCTCCATTCCCCTTGCCGAGTACAGGGCAGAGGAGAACCGCTACCGGGTACTTGCCCAGAGCCACCCGGAGGAGGCCGAGCGACTGATGCAGGTGGCGCAAAAAGTGGCCTGGCAGAAATGGGCCACCTACGAGGAGATGGCCACCCGCGAGGCCAGCCATTTCCATCCGCCGGTGTGAGGATGGGGTGGGTGAAATATAACCAAGCGGGCCAATGGCCCGCTTATTTGTATTTTTAATGCGCGTTATATCTGTTATCGCTATCTGACAGTGTGGGCAGTTTTAGTTGTGATAGCATCTTAAGTATCAATAATGATGTGTTGATCTGTTTGGGGATGCGGGGCAGGATATAAATCATGGAATGCGTTTTTTAGTTATAGATATTGAAAATATGAGGTGGACTATGAGTTTATTGGTCTATTTAGATCAGAATATACTAAGTGATTTACGTCAGCGTAAGATGGAGGAGTCTGGCGTGGTAGATTTTAGGCCATTAAAAATGGCACTTAGGTCCGAACAGATTGTAGTAGTGTATTCACATGTCACACTCAGTGAAATTATGCAAATAACGAAGGGTGAATATCGTCAAGAACATATTGATTTATTGATAGAGTTGGATGCTAAATATATAGACCCATTAGAGCGTAAATTAATTTATGTATCACCTGGCAAAATCTGGGAAGATTATCTTGAAAATGAAGAATTAAATTCAGATCTTGGCATTACTATGTTGATGGATGTAAGTCAGTTGCCATCCCGTAAACTATCCGGTTTGCCGATAGAAGAAAGCTTCTATGAGTTAAATACTAAAATTCAGTTTAGTTTGGAACATTTACTCACAAAATGTGAAGCTCAATTGTTGTCTGTTGATATTGATGAGCTGAATGAAGAGCAAAAATTGTTCTTTCTAAGAAATAAAATGCAACTTGATGAACTAAGAGCTAAGGCATCTGTTTTAGAACCTATTACTATTAATAGTGATCAAAAGCTTGGCCCTCAATCATTCAGAGATATGCCAGAGATTAAACGTTTGGATCTTCATAATGTAGATGCTAAGGAAGTGGTGGGTATAATTGAGGCCACATTTAAAGTGGAAAATAGTAGCTTTAATCTTAATGATTATTTTGATAATACAGTGCAGGCCGATGTTGCTCGTGCATATGCGTTAATGAATTGGGCTGGATATTATTCAGATGATTTTACGAAGTTAAAAAAAGGGAAAGACCGATTCAATGCATCAATGAATGATATGCAGCATGTGGTATCAGCGTTGGGTGTTGATTTTTTGATATCAAACGATGTGAACTTTATAAAAAAAGCAAAGGCATGCTTTGCGTATGTTGATTCTTCTACAATGGTATGTGAACCAAGTTATTTCGTTGATATGTGTAGTAAATGCTTATGAACGTTTGACATATTACTAATTCAGTACAATAGCGTTGGTTTAAATTTTAATATTTTGAGGGATATAAAAAAGTAATTATAAGTTTCACTTATGATGCGATCTTGGAGAGCTTATTTAGCAAGAGTGTTTTAAGTACAAGTTGCATCAGATAAAATTTATATCCACTTGACGAAATTTATCTATCTATAGACTAAGGCTTTCTTTTTCCTCCAAGGCAGGTAAGCTGCGGGGCAAGCAGCGTCCAGTAGGAGAAGGCGACGATTACAGAACAATATATAGCCGGGACGATCGGTACTCTGGGAGCGGGTTGGCTCGGTCTGCCGCTGGTGGCGGAGCAATAAAAAGCCCGGCTTTGAGCCGGGCTGGAGGGATAAATTGCTTATCCGGGTATTCGTCAAGGCGTCTAGTGTGGATGTTGTTTGAGGATGTCGTATATCTCCTCTTTCAGTTTGAGTTTCTGTTTTTTCAGATCCTTCACCTCGGAGCTGTAGTCGCTGGCGTGATGCTTTTCCAACTTTCTAATCTCCGCATCCAGGTCGTTGTGCAAGTCAAACTTCTTCTGGAAATGGACATCACTGCTCTTCAGTTTCGAGATGAGCTCTCTGTACTCTGGGAACATGTAATGAAGCCTCCTTGGTTTCGTTTGATTGTGCCTTCAAAACAAAAG
The DNA here is from genome assembly GCF_963878295.1 of Aeromonas sp. HMWF014. Lineage (NCBI taxonomy): Bacteria > Pseudomonadati > Pseudomonadota > Gammaproteobacteria > Aeromonadales > Aeromonadaceae > Aeromonas > Aeromonas sp. HMWF014. The sequence continues at coordinate 3,201 of NZ_CAWNYS010000294.1, forward strand.
TACCCCTTCCCCCCACAGATAAATGTGATCCGGATCGAATTCGGGACCAATGATTTGCTGCATGGGGAGGGTGTTTTTTAACTCATTGAATCGCAAGCTGATAAGCGATTTGTAAGTAAGGTTCTGAGCTGAAAACTGGAATCTCGATCACAGTTGTGACGGTTTGATGACGGCGGCGGGCTGGCAAGTGGGCAGCAAGAAGGGGCGCGGGGCCCCTTCTTGCGAACAGGTGTGGCGTTTACTCTTTTTTCTTTTTCTTCTCGGGCAGCGGCTTGCCATCGCGGGCGATCACCTTGCCCACTTCGAAGCCTATCTGTGCCGCCAGCTCTTCCAGATCCGGCGCCTTGGCTTCATCGCCGATGGCGTACTGATAGTTGGCTATGGTGATCTTCTCGGCCACAGGGGTGCCCGGCACTATGGGCTCACGCCAGCCCTGGCCGACATGCGCCACCAGGGTGCCGTTCATGATGAGCTCGCCGACGATTTCCTGGGTAGGGATGCCTTGGCCGTAGGAGAGACCCTGAGGGTGCTTTTTGCCGACCAGCGGCTCTGTGCTGACAGGCATCAACTTGGTGCGGATCAGCCACTTGGGATCCTTGGTCTTGCCGAGCGCTTTGCCGGTCTGGTATTCGTTGATCTTGATGGTCTTGATCATCTGGGCTGTAAAATCTTTGGTCAGCGCCTTCTGGGCTTCGCTCGTCTCGTCGATGGCAATGGGCGCCACATACCAGATTTTGGAGGCCTGCGCCTTGGGGGCTGCGGGCGCGGTTTGTGCCATGGCCAACGGGCTGAGCAGGATGGCCGCCAACAAGAGTCCGATTTTCTTCATTGTGATTCCGCTTTTGTTTCAACAAGAATTTTGTTTTGCCAGCGACGACTGCGCCAGCGCCAGAACATGGCCAGACCGCGCACCCACTCATCGCAGGCGAGCGCCAACCAGATGCCGACCAGTCCATAACCCTGCATGATACCAAGGAAATAGGCGAGCGGAACGGCAATCCCCCACATGGAGACGAGCGCCATGTAGAGCGGGAAACGGGCATCCCCGGTGGCACGCAGGGCGTTGATCACCACCAGATTGAAGGTGCGGCCGGGTTCGAGGATAAGGCTGATGAGAAACAGCTGGGCCACCTGGGTGATGATGTCCGGATCATCGGTGAACAGGCTGATGATGGCGCGGCCATTGAGGGCGGCGGCGATGGCGATCAGGGTCGTGACGATGAGGCCGAGTTTGAGGCTCTTGATCAGCTGGTTATAGGCCTGCTCGAAGCGGCGTGCCCCCGCCAGATGGCCGATGATGATCTCGTTACCCAGGCCGATGGAGAGGCCGAACAGCAGGATGAACAGGCAGATCTGGAAGAAGTAGGACTGGGTCGCCAGCGCCTTGTCGCCGAGCAGGCCGACGAAGGCGGTGACCACCATGAACTGCAGCATCCAGGAGAGGTTCTCCCCCGCGGCTGGCAGCCCTATGTGCAGCACCTTGTCCAGCATGACCTTGCTGGGGCGGACAATCTCGGGTAGACGCAAGCGGATGCCGGTCTTGCGCGCCACCAGCCACACCAGCAGCACCACGCCGACGATGCGACCTGCCACCGTGCTGATGGCGACCCCGGCCACTCCCAGCTGGGGCAGGCCAAACCAGCCGTAGAGCAGCAGCAGGTTGCCGACGAAGGTGATGAGGTTGACGATCAGGGTCACGTACATGGCCTGACGGGTATGGCCGTGGGCGCGCAGGGTGGCGGCCAGACAGAGGGCCGCCGCCTCCGGCAGCAGGCACAGGCCGATGATCTGCAGATAAAGAGTGGCATCGCCCATCAGGTGGGCGGGCAGGTTCATCAGGGAGAGCATGGTGCTGGCGCCAGCGAGCACGCCGACCGCAGCCACCAGCCCCACCAGCAGGTTGAAGCCGATGGCGGTGTGGATGACGATGCGTGCCTTTTCCCGATCGCCTGCTCCCAGATACTGGGTGATCACCACGCTGGTGCCTATGCTGACGAAGCTGAACAAGGTGATGGCCAGATCGAACACCTGGTTGCCGACCGCCAGTGCCGCCACGCCCTGATAGGAGACGTGGCCCACCATGAAGGTGTTGAGGGCCCCGGTCAGAAAGTGCAGGGCGAGATCGATAAACAGCGGCCAGGTCAGGGAGAAGAGAGTGCCCGGGCCCGCGTGGGATTGAGTTTGCATGGGGTGTCCAAATACGGGTGATGGCCCTCGTCAGCGCCATCTGGACGGGCATTTAACACCAAGAGTCCGCAGGGTGCAATCCTGCCCTGAGAGGAGCGTGCGCCAGACCCTCCCGGGGAGAGTCTGGCGACCGATCAGGCCGGGGTGGCGCCTGCTTCCTGCTCAGAGGGGAGGGTGAGCCGCGCCGAGTCCGGCAGCGCATCATCCTGGGGCCAGTGGGAGAGAATGGCGTCCGTGGTGCTCTCCACCACGGCATCATCCTTGAACACAGGATCCCGGTAGCAGCGGGTCATGCGTAGCGCCTGATAGATGTCGGGGCAGAGGATGATGCCCTCGTCGCCCACCCGGATCCCGGCCTGTTTGAGCCACTGGCTCATCTGGCCGTGACGACCGGCCATTACCATCTTGATGCCGCGCCGTTTCAGATCCTTGTGCAGTTCCCCGATCATGCTCATCACGCTGATGTCCTGATGGGTGAAAGAGGCCACCGCATCCACCACCAGGCATTTGGGGTTGTGGGGATCCTGCACCAGTAGCGCCAGCACCCGCCGCTTGAAGTAGGGGGCGTTGAAGTAGGTGAGCGGCGAGTTGAAGCGATAGACCAGGATGCCGGGAATGGCCTTGACCTGCTCGTTGTCCCTCAGGGTGCGAACCACCCCCTTGTCATCCATGCCGAGCAACTGGTCGGTGGGGCGCATCACGTTGCGCAGGAACTGGAACAGACCCAGTAGCACGGCGAGGGTGATCCCCGGGATCACCCCCATGGCCAGCACGCTGACAAAGGAGATCAGCGCCAGCCAGAAGGCGGCCCTGTCGGAGTAGCGCAGGGCCCACAGGCCGCGAAAATCGGTGAGCGAGAGCGACGCCATCACCAGCACAACGCCGAGGGCGGCCGTGGGTATGTATTGCAGTGGCGCCGTCAGGTAGAAGGTGACCAGCGCGATGGCGGCGGCGGCGATGATGGAGACCAGCTGACTCTTGCCGCCGTTAGCGTCGTTGACCGCGGTGCGCGAACCCGCCCCGCTGATGGCAAAGCCCTGGGAGGCGGCCGCCGCCAGGTTGGCCAGGCCGAGAGCCCGAAATTCTTTGTCCGCATCAATCTCGTAGCCGTTCTTGGCGGCAAAACTGCGGGCGGTGAGCATCATGGAGACGAAGCTCACCATGGCAAGGTTGAGCGCCGGCAGCACCAGCTCGCGCATCAGGCCCGGGGGAAAGTCCGGCAACTGGAAGACGGGCATACCCGAGCCGATGGCACCGAGAGTAGCGATGCCGAATTTGCCTAGATTGAGCCCCCACACTAGGGCTGCCGTCACCACCATGGCCACCATGGAGGAGGGCCAGGCCGGTTTGTAGCGCTTGGCCAACAGCAGGGTGAGCAAGGTGGTCAGGCTCATGGCCATGGTCGGCAGATGGGTCTGGGTAATATAGCTGGCACCGCCCGCGATCTGCTCTATGAGGTTGCGATCGCTGAAGGTGAAGCCGAAGATCTTGGAGAACTGGCCCACTATGATGGTGATGGCCACGCCGTTGAGCAGCCCCATCAGGATGGGGCGGGAGAGAAAGTCCGCCAGTACCCCCAGCTTGAAGCGGCTGGCGATGAGACACCATAAACCTGTCATGGCGGTCATTGTCATCACCAGTTGCCAGTGGCGGGTGGCATCGCCGGCGGCGAGCGGGGTGACCACAGCGGCGATCACGGCGCAGGTGGCCGCATCCGGTCCGACGATAAGCTGGCGGGAAGTGCCAAACAGGGCGTAGACCAGCATGGGCAAGATGCAGGAGTAGAGGCCGACCAGGGGGCCCACACCGGCGAGTTCGGCATAGGCGATGGCCACGGGCAGCGCCACGGCTGCGACCGACAGGCCAGCGCGCACATCCGGTATTAGCCAGGCCCGCTGGTATTGCAGCAGGGTGGCGAGTCCCGGTAGCCAGCGTTCGAGTGAGAAGAAGTCGCGCATTATTTAACCCATTGAGTTACAAACTGCTTTTCCCTAGTGTGCCCAAGCTTGTCGAAACATTGCAATCAGGTTATGGCCAGTTCACCACCAAGTCAGGCCAGAGGGTCTGCCACTG
>NZ_CAWNYS010000295.1:0-16128 GCF_963878295.1 Aeromonas sp. HMWF014
CAGCTGGTGTGGCCTGCCATTGCCGCTATTGCGGCCGGGTATCTCGGCCTGCAGGTGCTCTCGGCGGCGGGTTTCTACCTGCAATCCCTGCGCTTTAACCGCATCGCCCAGGCAGTGGTGCAAACCTTGCGCGAGCAGGTGTTTGCCACCGCCATCCGGCTGCCGGCCCGCTATTTTGACAAACATCGCTCGGGCTCGCTCATCTCCCGCATCACCAACGACACGGAGGCGATCATGAACCTCTATGTGCAGGTGATTGGCCTGCTGGTGCAAAAGGTGGTGCTGCTGTGCGGCATCCTCATCTCCATGGCCCTGCTGGATATGCGGCTGATGCTGGTGTGCGCCTTCCTGTTACCGGCAGTGGCCGCTGTGATGTGGCTCTACCAGAAACTGAGTGTGCCCGTGGTGCGAACGACCCGCAGCTTGCTGTCCGAGATCAACAGTCGCCTCAACGAGTCGCTGCAGGGGATGCCGGTTATCCAGGCAATGGTGCAGGAGCGCCACTTCGCCAACGCCTTTGCCGAGGTGAATCAGCAGCACTGGTCGGCGCGGCTCAAGGGCCTCAAGATCAACGGTATTCTGCTGCGCCCTCTCATCGACTTGTTCTACATGATGGTGCTGATAGGCTTGCTCGCCTTGTTTGCTCACGAAGGATTGAACGCGGGCGGCGCTATCCAGGTGGGGGTGCTCTACGCCTTCATCAGCTATTTGGGTCGCATGATTGAGCCGCTGATCGAGATGACCAACCAGCTCAACCAGTTGCAACAGGCCATGGTGGCCGGGGAGCGGGTATTTGCCCTGCTTGACGAGCCCCGCGAGAGCACGGAGGGCGAGATCCAGTCCCTGCAGGGGCGGGTCAGCTTTGACAAGGTGACCTTCTCCTACGATGGTCAGCAACAGGTGCTGCGCGAGGTCAGCTTTGCCGTGCACCCCGGGCAGATGCTGGCGCTGGTGGGCCACACCGGCAGTGGCAAGTCCACCATCATCAGCCTGTTGATGGGTTTCTACCCGCTGGATCAGGGCACCATTCGTTTCGATGATCGCCCCATGGACACCTTGTCGCTGGCGGCGGTGCGGCGCAGCATAGGTCTGGTGCAGCAGGATCCCTTTATCTTCGTTGGGACTTTGGCGGAAAACCTGCGTCTGGGCCGTGACGGCCTCGATGAGGCGCGGCTCTGGCAGGCGCTGACCGAGGTACAGCTGGCCGATTTCGTGCTGAGTCTGCCAGATGGGCTGGACACCCTGATGGAGGAGGGGGGTAAGAACCTCTCCGCCGGTCAGCGCCAACTGCTCTCGTTTGCGCGTGCGCTGGTCGGCGATCCGCGCGTCCTCATTCTGGATGAGGCCACTGCCAGCGTGGACTCCCAGACCGAGCTGGCGCTCTCCCTGGCGCTCTCGGCGGCACGCCGTGGCCGCACCACCATTGCCATCGCCCACCGGCTCTCGACCATAGTCGATGCCGACGAGATCCTGCTGCTCTCCCGTGGCCAGGTAAGCGAGCGGGGTACTCATGGTGAGCTGATGGCGCAGGGAGGGCACTACGCCCAGCTGTTCGAGATGCAGAGCCAGGGGGCCTGGCTGGAAGAGAAGCGGGCCTGATGGCGAGGCCAGTCGTATAAAAGAGAGGTTGCCACAGGGTCACCTCTCTTTTTTGTGTTTGCCGACAAGCCGCAGAAGCGTGCTCGGCAACCTTGTAGAGCAGGGGGTTGCGTGGCAACATGCTGTTTACATTAACTCATCGGATCAGTTCGCATATGGACTTGCAACGTTTCAAAGCCAATATGGCGCTACGGCTCTTTGCCTGGCGTTATATTCCCGTCATCGGCTTTTGTGCCCCCGTTATCGAACGGATGGACGCCAAGGCGCTGTGCATTCGCATTCCCCTTGGTTGGCGTACCCGCAATCACCTGGGCAGCATGTATTTTGGTGCCCTGGCGACCGGCGCCGATCTGGTGGGCGGCCTGTTGGTGATGGAGAAGGGACGGTCGAGGGGCAAGAAGGTGCACTTCGCCTTCAAGGATGTGCAGGGGGAGTTTCTGAAGCGGCCCGAAGGGGACGTGCAGTTTGACTGCGCGGCGGGGGAGGAGATTGACGCCATGATCGACGAGTCGCTGGCGAGCGGTCAGCGCATCAATCGCCCCATCCAGGTGGTGGCCACCTGTCCGTCATTGAACGGAGATGAGGCGATGGCGCGCTTCGTGCTGACCCTGTCGATCAAGGCCAGCTGAATGCTAAAGGGCGCGTCGGCGCCCTTATTCAAGCCGGTATCAGAGGATCTCCGGGCTCACACCCGCTTTCACCACGACTTTCATGCCATTGAAGTTGACCACTTGCTCGGCCACTATCTTGCAGCGCTTGCGGGTTTCAATCTGGCCGTCCACTTCCACCAGTCCATCGGCGACAAGGGCCTTGGCCGCGCCGCCACAATCGGCCCAGCCCTGATGCTTGATAAGGTCACACAAGGCAACGAAGGGGTGGCCTTCGAGCAGAAACGTCTCCATGGGAAATCCTCTAGATGGATGAATGGCTGAAACAGCAGGGCGGTTATTCTAGGCAGTTCGGGCCGTCAATGAAAGGGCCAGGGCGTCTATCTTCAGGCAATGCCGGCGGTCAATGAGAGGGGATCCGCGTCAGGGCGAGCAGGCTAGGGAATAATGGCTGAGGAGAGCCGCCGTCATCAGGGCGGGATCTATAAAATTCAGCCCGGCGGGGCCGGGCTGAAGGAGGAGGCTGTGATCAGCACTTAGCCAAACTTCACCACCGCCTCGCCAGTCACGGCGAGGGCCCCGGCCGCTGTCACGATGCGGGTGGCCAGGGTGATGATGGGCTTGTCGGCCCGCAGAGCGATGATCTCCACCTCGGCCGTCACCTCATCCCCCACAAACACCGGTTGCTTGAAGGAGAGGCTCTGCCCCAGGTAGACGGTGCCCTTGCCCGGCAACTGCTGGCCCAGCAGCCCCGAGAAGAGGCTGGCCAGCAGCATGCCGTGTACAATGGGTCGCTCGAACGGCGTGGTGGCGGCAAAGGCCGAGTCCAGATGCAGGGGATTGAAATCCTCCGACAAGCCGGCGAAGGCCCCGACTTCTGCCGCGCCGAAGCGCTTGGTCAGGCTGGCTTTTTGCCCAATTTCAAAGGGGAGTAGGCTCATGCCGGCTCCGCCTCTGGACGCTTGGCAAAAACGGGGTTGAGCCGCACCTTGACGTAGCCGCCGGGGGCCGCTTCCAGTCCCTCGCTCGGGATGCGGGCGGGCACAGGCGTGGCCTCCTCCTCTCGCGCCTGGATGAAGGCGGCCATCTGTGGCCACCAGGATCCGCTCTGATGGGTGGCCTGCGCGAGCCAGGCGGCGGGTGTGTCACTGCTTGCATCGCTGTGCCAGAAACCGTACTTGTTGGCCGCTGGCGGATTGATGATGCCGGCGATGTGACCCGATTCGGCCAGGATGAAGCGCTGCTCGCCGCCAAACAGCTTCATGCCCTGCCAGGTGCCCTGCCAGGGGGCGATGTGATCGTCCATGGCCGAGACCAGCAGTACAGGGCTCTTCACCTTGGCGAGATCGATGCGGGTGTGGCGGATCTTGAGCTCCCCCTTCACCAGTTGATTTTCCAGATAGAGACGGCGCAGCAGGCTGCTGTGGGTCTTGCCCACCACGTTGGTGCTGTCGCTGTTCCAGTGCAGCAGATCGAATGCCACCGGGCTTTGACCCTTGAGGTAGCTGTCGATGTAGTAATTCCAGTAGAGGCTGTTCTCTCGCAGCAGGCTGAAGGAGACCGCCAGCTGGCGTCCATCCATGATGCCCTTGGCCTCATTTTGGGCCTCCAGTGCCGCTATGATGGGCTCGTGGATGAAGATGCCGATCTCCCCCGGCTGGGAGAAATCAAGCAGGGTGGTGAACAGGGTAGCAGAGCGTACCCGCTGCTTTTGGCGTCGCGCCGCCAGCCAGCCCATGGCGAGCGACAGGGCCGTGCCGCCGATGCAGTAACCGATACCGTGCACCTCACGTTCACCTGTGGCTGCTTCCACGCCGTCCAGGGCGGTGATCACTCCATCGACCACGTAGTCGTCGAGATCGATATTGGCCTGCTCTGTTCCCGGGTTGCGCCAGGAGATCATGAATACCGTCTGGCCCTGGGCGACCAGCCAGGCGACCAGAGAGTTCTGGGGGCGCATGTCCATGATGTAGTACTTGTTGATGAAGGGCGGCACTATCAGCACCGGCGTCCTGGCCACGGTTTCCGTGGTCGGGCTGTACTGGATAAGCTCGTAGAGCTCGGTGCGTTGCACCACCCGGCCTGGCGTCAACGCCAGATCCCGCCCCAGTTCGAAGGCGGACTCGTCGGTGAGGCGGATGTTGAGTTGATCGGCGCTGCGCTCCAGATCCTCGGTCAGCAGGGCCAGTCCGCGCACCAGATTCTGGCCGTTGGATGCCAGCGTGAGTCTGATCAGCTCGGGGTTGGTGGCCAGAAAATTGCTGGGTGCCATGGCATTGAGGTATTGGCGGGTAAAAAATCGCAGCCGTTCCCGGTTCTTCTGGGGCAACCCTTCCAGCGCATCTATCGACGCCAGCAGGTGCCTGGCAGTCAGCAGATAGGATTGCTTGAGGTAGTCATAAAGGGGCTGATCATGCCAGGCGTCGTCCTTGAAGCGGCGATCGCTGCGTTCCGGCGTGATCACCGGCTCGCTCTCCTGGCCTGCACTTTTCAGCAGGGTGTGCTGCATCAGCTTGAGCTGATCCTGCCACCAGTTCATCTGTGCGTTGATCAGTTGCCAGGGTTGCTGGCTGCCCTGCTCCAGTACCTGGCCGAGATCGTCCAGATTGGTCTGCAATAGCGCCTGCGCGGTACGCTCTGTCTGTGCCTTGGCCATGTCCAGCAGCTTGTCGTTATAGTGGGCCAGGGCCTCGAACAGCGGGCCGTAAGATGATTGGCTCATGTTCTCTCCTTCACCCACGCCCGTGGCAGGGCGAGCCTGTCGTGTCGGGTCATGGGGAGATGTGGCTGCCCGCACCGGGCAGCCGGGGGATATCAGGCCTTGCCCGTGCTCTTTTTGATGCCGTCGGCCGCCAGGGAATCCAGCTCTTCCTTGAACTGCAGACCCAGCGTATTGAGCTTCTGGATGTCATCCAGCATCTGGCGGGAGAGCTGGCTGGCGGTTTCCAGCTGCACTGTGCCGAGAGCCGCCAGGCTTTGGGCATCCTGCACCTTGCCAGCGGCTTGCAATTGGCTCAATCCCAGTTCGGCATAGGCATTGGCGGAGGCCAGCTGCAGCCGGGTCAGCTGTTCGATGTTGCTGGCCAGCAGCTGGTTATAACGGGTGAGGGGGGCAGCAAAGTCTTGCATCTGCTCGGTAAAGGTCTTGATTACGTCCATATTCATCGCGTGTCTCCGTGGTTGACAGAAGGGTATGGCAACAGGCCGACAGGCCCATTCTTCGGTTACATCCGTTCGACTACATCCTTAAGTCGTTACGTGTCGTTTGCTCTGTTCAAACGTACGTTTAGGTATTGTGTTACCAAATGAGGCTTGGTGTAAATAATATAAATGTTAATTTTTGCTTAAAACTTGACTCTGGTTTGTCCAGTTTGTGCGAATGAATTCAGACGGGGAGTGACGCAGCAGCGCTGGCCCGGCCTCGTTCCCGCACGCGAGTGCTGATAGGCTGGCCTCTCTCTGATTGTGAAGGAAAGCCCCGATGAAACCTGCCTATTTGCTGCTTGCCTGTGGCTCCCTTGCCCTGGGTGGTGTCGCCCATGCCAGCACACCCATCCAGGTCTCGCTGCCCGGTGTCAATCTGCCCGCCTCCCATCAGGTCGAAGGTGTCAGAGCCTCCTTTCTCTATGGCCGCACTGGTCAGGTGAAGGGGATAGACCTGCCCATCTTGGCCCTCTCCGACGTGGATCAGTTCAGCGGCCTGCAGCTTGGCGTTTTCCTCGGTGCCGGACGGGTGCGCCACCAGTTCAATGGGGTGGCCATCAACGCCGTCAACTGGCACGAGGGACAGGACAGGGGGATCAACTTTGGCTTCGTCAACCTGACCAACAATGTACAGGGCCTGAACTGGGGCGCCGTCAACATCGCCAAGGGCAATGCCCTGGCCAACGTGGGCTTCGTCAACTATGCCGAGCGCACCACCTTCCAGCTGGGGTTCATCAACGCCACCAAGCATCTGGACGGGTTGCAGATAGGCCTTGCCAACTACGCCGAGAACGGCATTTTCCCCATACTGCCGCTGATCAATTTCAAGAAATCCTTCTAAGGCGCGCGCCTGGCCTTGCTTTAGGGGACGCAGCCATTACCCTGTGCTCCATTGATAGTGCGCAGAGGTGACACGGGCATGACAATGGAACACATGGACGCCATCGGTATCGGCTGGGATGTGAGAGGCTGGCAGGGCAATGCCCAGGCGGTGGCCGTGGTGGGCTGGCAGGCGCGCGAGCAACGCCTGCACTGGTTTGGGGTGTCGCCCCTGTTCCGGCTTAGCTCGCGGGTGGCGCCGGATCTGGATGCCTTGCTGCGCCCGGCGCTGCAAGATGAGATGAACCTGATGCAGGTGTTGGCTTGCCCGCAGCTGGCGTTGGGGATCGATGCGCCGCTTGCGTTTCCACGCGCTCTGGGCGATCTGCTGGCGGGGAGGGCGACCGAGTGCGCCGTGCCGCAGCGGGAGATAGACAACCCTTATGCCTATCGCGACTGTGAGCGCTGGTTGCACCAGCAATATGGCAAGAAGCCCCTTTCTGCCACCTTCGACCGGCTTGGTAACAACGCCACCCTGGCGCTCGCCATGCTGCCCAGGCTGGCGGACTTGCAACTGGTACCCAGGCAGCAGCCAGAGGCCGATCGCGCCGTGCTGGAGGTCTATCCCGCCCTGGCCAAAGTGGGTGGCAAGGCCTCTGCGGTCAGGGCCGAGCTGCAACCTCATCTGCCTGCAGAGTTGGTGACGGGTACGGATCGCTACGATGCTGCGATCTGCGCCCTGATGGCGCTGCAATATGCTGCCAAGGGGAGTGTGTCTCTGTTGCCGACCCTGATACAGCCCCCCGCTGACATGGCACTGGATGAAGGCTGGGTTTATCACTTCGCGCGCCCTTGAGCAGAAGGTGGGCCTGATGGTGACAGCGGATTTTTCCCTCTTCCCACTCTGCGCCCGCCACGCCTGGCTGGCAGGTGCTGATATCAGCTGATTGCCCACGGGGACCTTATTTCCTCCCCTTCAGCACTGGCCCCGCGCTGTGCTGCTTTATTATGCTCATATGCCATCAAACAAAAGGCTGAAACCACCTCACAAAGCATAAACCGTGACCCTTATTCGATTCACATTTGGCAAGGCAGAAAGCCGCGGCGACTGTGCCTAAAGAGGCTGGTTGGGCAAATGGACCTTCCGTGGGCAGTTTTTAAGGCCAAATACGGCTTTGTGCTGCACAAAAGTGGAAGTTCAATATCTTCATCCGATATATTGCGCCTTTCCCCTGACTCTTCTCTGCGGTGATGTTGATGAAACGCATTCTCTCAATCCAGTCCCACGTGGTGTTTGGCTGTGCCGGTAACAGCGCTGCCGTGTTTCCCATGCGCCGTCTCGGCATGGAGGTGTGGCCCGTCAACACGGTGCAGTTCTCCAACCACACCCAATATGCGGCAGGCTGGCAGGGGATGGCGATGCCTGCCGGTCACATCAGTGCCCTGTGCAAGGGGCTGGGGGATATCGAGGTGCTGGGCCAGTGCGACGCCGTGCTGAGCGGCTATCTGGGCTCTGCCGAGCAGGGGGACGAGATCCTGACTGTGGTGGCTGCGGTCAAGGCCGCCAATCCTGATGCCATCTATTTCTGCGATCCCGTCATGGGACACCCGGAGAAAGGGTGCATAGTCGCCCCCGGCGTCACCCGTTTTCTCACCGAGCAGGCGCTGCCGGTGGCCGACATCATGGCCCCCAACTTGCTGGAGCTGGAGACACTGTGTGACACGCACCTGGCGGATCTGGTCCAGACGCGCGCTGCGGCGCATCAGCTGTTGGCCCGGGGGGTGAAGATGGTGCTGGTCAAGCATCTGGGCCGCGCCGCTCGCGAGCCGGGTCGCTTCGAGATGCTCTTGGCTACCCCGGATGGGGATTACCTGATCGCCCGTCCGCTCTATGAATTTGCCCGTCAGCCGGTGGGGGTGGGGGATCTCATCAGTGCCCTGATGCTGGCCAATCTGCAGGCGGGCTTTGATGCCGTGACGGCGTTTGAACGCACCAATGCGGCTGTGGACACTGTGCTGCTGCACACCTGGCAGGCACAGGCTTATGAGTTGCAGCTGATCACGGCGCAGGCGGCATTTGCCGAGCCCGTGATCACGGCACGGGCCGAGCGGCTGGCCTGATACGGGGTCCCTGTACGAACCCGGTGGCGTGATCATCCGGATAGTCCAGCTGGTGATTCCGCATGGGCCAGATGGCTATGTCAGTGCCAGGCCCAGGCCCAGCGGGGGAGGGATGCGTGACCAGCGGGCCCTGACTGTTTGCTATGAGCTCCCGGTGCTCTGGCCTGGTCCGGTCCCCTGGCTCTGTGCCACTACCTGATAGTGCTCCATCGTGGGGAAGGGCATCCCAGCAGGTCTGGCCTTGTCATTGTTGATCAGGGATGCGTTTTATCCATTGATCAATGGTTGGGATGGCGGGCCCGATAGCGCTCTGCCATGGCGTTGGCCGCGATCATGGCGCCGTAGACATCCTGCTCGTTCACGGCCATGGGCATGTTGCCCATGGTGTCGAGGGGATCGCAGGCAAGCGTCGCCACCTTGCGCCACTCGCTCTCGACAAAGCGGGTCAGCCCCATCTCCTGCAGTGTCATGGGCAGTCCGGCGACATGGATGATGCGCATCACCTCGTCGAGTTCGGCCTGGGGGGCGCGCTCCAGCACCAGCTGGGTCAGCAGACCGAAGACCACCTTCTCTCCGTGCTGGGCACGGTGCAGCTCGGGCACCACCGACATGCCGTTGTTGACCGCATGGGCCGCCGCCAGACCACCGGCCTCGGCGCCGACCCCGCTCAGGTAGATGGTGGCCTCGATGATCTGCTCCAGCGCCGGTGTGGTGGCATGATGGCGCACCGCGTCCATTGCCATCTCGATATTTTCCCCCAGCAGTTCATAGCAGAGTCGGGCCAGGCCAAGCCCGGTACGGGAGGGGCGCTTGCCCACCAGGTTGATACCATCGGCCCGATAACAGGCGCGGGCTTCGAAATAGGTGGCCAGCGCATCCCCCACGCCGGCGGCGAAGAAGCGGACAGGGGCCGCCGCTATGATGGCGGTGTCGGCGATCACCACGTCCGGGTTCTGGGGCAGGAACAGATAGCGCTCGAACTCACCCGCCTGATTGTAAATGACCGCCAGCGCGGTACAGGGGGCATCGGTGGAGGCGATGGTGGGGAACAGCACCACGGGGCGGCGCAGATAAAAGGCGACGGCCTTGGCCACGTCCAGGGTCTTGCCGCCGCCGATCCCGACGATCACGTTAGCGCCCTGCTGTTCGGCGAGATCGCAGAGGCGGCGGATTTCGATGTCGGTACATTCGTAGTTGAACTTCTCGACCGCACCCGTCAAGCCTGCTTGCAGCAGGCCGGCCAGCGCCTCTTCACGCACCCGTTCCAGGATGAACTCATCGCTGACGAGCAGGGCGTTGTCGCCAAAATCTTTCACATGATCATGGAGTTGGGGCAGAAGGTCATGACCGATGATGAATTTTTTTGGGGAGGTGACGGTACGAGGCAGAATAGGCATGCAGGATTCCTCAAGGCTGTGAGTGGTACCCGATTGGTATGCAAACGGGTCTTTCTTGCACACCATACGCCTCGTCCGCCATCAGGTGAAGGGAGAGTGGGACTCATCTCTCGATTAAATTAATCAAGGCGCCTGTTTGATGGTTTGCTTGGGCCAACGAGATACCGATGGCAAGCATGCACCCTCTCTGGGAGCAGGGCGCAAGGCCATCTTGGCAGGGGACACTCAGAGCGGCTTGTAGAAGAAGAGGGTGGCCGCCAGGGTGCCGTCGGCACTGCGGGCAAAGTCTGGGATCTGGCCAGCCTCCTGATAGCCCAGCTGGCGATAGAGGCGGGAAGCCACATCGCCGACCCGGGTATCGAGCACCAGCAGGGTACGCCCGGCGTCACGGGCTCCTTGCTCCAGGGCTGCCATCAGGGCGCGGCCGATCCCCTTGCCACGGGCGTGACTGTGTACCATCAGTTTTTCCACCTCTGCCCGGTGGCGGCCGTTGGCCTTGGTACAGAGCGCCAGTTGCACGGCGCCGACCAGCTGATGCTGCTCGAAGGCGACCCAGAGCCGACGGTGGCCTGCCGCCAGCTCCGTTTCGATCCCTTGCCAGTATCCCAGCCCCTGCTCTTCCGTCAGCGGCGGTAAAAATCCCACAGAGGCGCCGCTTGCCACGCTGTCTTGCAGCAGGGTGATGAGCGCAGGCTTGATGCCCAGGGTGGAATCAACCTCAACTATGTCCATCGAGAGTCCTTGTCAAACGTGGTCACGACAGCGGGCATGCGCCGCTGTGCGGCAAACAGAGATAAGGTATCCGTGTTTTACCGCATGACTGGTTAGCCTCGCCGTTTCTGACGCCGATTTCAAGCCGAAGGCCCCAGTTGGTTGCGCCGGATCACGCTTGCCTGCCTGCGCTATGCCTCAGCGAATGAGCCCCTGCTCTGCCAGCCAGGCAAACAGCAGGCGTGAGACGGGGGAGATCTCGGCCAGATGGCGGCTGTCCAACCAGCGCAGCTCGGCGATCTCGGCCGATGCAACAGGCGTACCGCTGGCCTCGCCGGTGTAACAGCGTAATCGGACTTGTACGCCTTCAGGCTTGCCATCGGCCTGGGCGCGGAACTCGCAGGCAAGGCGCAGGCTGTCGGCTTGCAGGGTCACGCTCAGCTCTTCCTCTATTTCCCGCACCAGCGCAGTTTCATCGCTCTCTCCCGTCTCGCGTTTGCCGCCGGGAATGTAGTAGATGGCCTTGCCATGGGAGCGGGCGCAGAGCAGTTGCTGATCCTGGAAGGTCAGCCAAGCGAGTTTGTCGATCATAAGGGCAGTCTCTTTGAGTCAAGGGTGAGGCTCTGCTCGCACAGGGTGCGATAGGAGCGGGTTTCGCGTTGTTCGGAGCAGAGGCCGAGCCGTGTGGCCAGTATCAACAACGGTTGGCGATAGTCGGGCAACAAGGCCTTGTCGTCGGTCATGATGGCCAGTTCGGCAACATCGCCGATCCCCTCGTGATGATCCCGGGTGACATGGACGCTCATCCTTTCTGTTGCAGGGTATGGATGGCGGCCAGCCTAGCAAAATTGATCGGCAGGCCCAAGGGGCAGCCATGCCGTCTGTGGAAACGATCTGTTTCTTGTCGCACGCGTTTCCCTGCGAACGCTTGCAGGGTTGAAGGTTGATCTGCCGGGAGTCTGCACGCTTGATCCATGACTGCTGTCAACTGGCTGTATGCCTCTGCTCAGCGACGCGCCAGCGGATGCCGAAAAGTTCGGGCTGGCGCACAGGATGGGGCGTCCGGGCTGGGCGAGGGCCAGCCACTGTGGTTTAATCCTTGCCACTTTCGTGGTAGCGGATCCCGTTGGGTGGGTCCTTTGGCAAGATGCAGGTGATCAGATGCAAGTGACAACAGAGAGCAAGTTTATCGGACTCGGGGTGGCGGGCAATTTCGCCGGTCATCTGGAGCAGGCAGGAGAAGCCTCGGATTTCGTGGCTGTGGTGGTACGTGACACCAGCGCCCCCAAGGCGCTGTTCCCTTTTTATGTGCCGGGCCATCCGGGCCAGCTCGGTGTATTCCCCCTGAGCGAGAAGGCGATCTTCTTGCCAGAGGCGGCGGTCAGCGGTGACGAGAAGGTGCAGATCGAGCCGGAAGTGGTGCTCTGGTGCGAGCTGGAATATGCGGGTACTCAGGTGGCGGCCATCCATCCCCGCGCCTTTGGTGCCTACAACGACTGCTCCATCCGTCGTCCCAATGCCAAAAAAATCAGCGAGAAGAAGAACTGGGGGGAAGAGAGCAAGGGGCTGGCGGCCAATCTGCTGCCACTTTCCCATTTCGCCGCCGGTTGCGAGCTCGATGACTATCGCATCGCCTGTTACCTTGAGCGTGACGGCGAGCTGCACGCTTATGGGGTAGACAGCGCTGCCGTCGATTACAGCTATTTTCATCAACAGCTGCTGGACTGGGCCATCGACAAGTTCAACCATCAGCAGGATGAGGGCCCGGCGGAGCATATCCAGGGGCTGCTGGCTCAGGCTGGCTACCCGTCCCATGCGCTCATCAGCATAGGGGCTACCCGTTATACCCCCTTTGGCGAGACCCACTTCCTCAAACCGGGCGACACCGCCTGCGTGCTGGTCTATCCGGCCAGCCGCTACGGCGAAAGTGACATCCGCGACGCCATTCGCAGCCGCCAGTTCGGGCCTGACGTGTCAGTCCTGCTGCAGGCGGTCAAGACCCGCTGATGCCACCTCCTTCCCCCGTGTCTGCGGGGGAAGACTCGCCCTCCTGCCATCCCGCTCCCCACGGTGGCCATCGTCTGGCAACAGGATTGCTATCAGGTGATGCGGTTGTCGGGGAAAGGGCGGGAGGCGGTCCACCGACGGTATGAACAGCTGGTTTTCCAGGTCGTTATCGAGCAGGGATTTGTCATCCAGCAAGCGGATGGCGGTGACACAGTCGAGACTCCTTGGTAAGGTTGTCCACCCCACATAACAAGAGTCATATCATGCAGATTGAACAAGCAAAGACGCGGGATCACCTGACCCTTATCGCCCTCTGGGAAGCCTCGGTGCGTGCCACTCACCATTTTCTGCCAGAGGCTGAGATTGATGCTCTCAAGCCACTGATCCTGGAGCACTATTTCGCCGCCGTCGATCTGGTCTGTGCCAGGGATGAGGCCGCTGGTATCGTCGGCTTTTGCGGTGTGCTCGATGGCAATATCGAGATGCTGTTTATCGCACCCGAGGCAAGAGGCTGTGGTATCGGGCGCCAGCTGGTGGCCCATGCCATCAGCTGCCAAGGGGCGATCCGGGTGGACGTCAACGAACAGAATGGGCAGGCACTCGGCTTCTACCAACGCATGGGCTTCGTCATGACGGGACGCTCGCCACTGGATGGCCAGGGCAAGCCCTATCCGCTGTTGCATATGGTGCTGGCATCCTGCTAAGTGATTTGGTTGAGGTTGGACCTGTACCTGACAGGCTTTGATTCAAGGAGGAAAAATGACCCCGATCCAGGAGGCGTTTCTGGATGCTTATCTGGCAACCCTCGATGTGGCGGAGCGAGCAGCTATCCCCCAGATAGTGGTCGAGCACTTCTGCGATGACGAGTTCAATGCCAATGAGTGTGCCCGTTTGATCAACGCGGGCATCAAGCGAGCTTCGTGCAGTCTGAAGGCGGGCTATGAGCAGGAGAACGAGTGCTTGCCCAAGGTCGGTCGTGTGAGTCTGGTGCTGAATTGGGCGCAAGAACCTGTGTGCATTATCAAGCTGACAGACGTGAGCATTTGCCCCTTTCACCTGGTCAGTCCCGAGTTTGCCGAGTCTGAAGGGGAGGGTGATGGCAGTTATGGCTGGTGGCGACAGGCTCATCTTGATTTTTTCAACCGCTATGCAGCCGGGATCGGTATCACTTTTACCGAGCAATCTGAGCTGGTACTGGAGCGCTTCGAAAAGGTCTTTCCGCGTGATCTATCCCGCCAATAAAAAACTGCCGAAAGGCTAATGCCAGTCAATTAAGCACTTTTATGACTGAATATTCGAAACTATTGAATAGTAGGGTCAGTGCCATGGTTAGAGCGTCAATTTGGCTGAAACCTTTGCCCTGACTGGTATCCAATAAAAAGAGGGAGGCATCATGCCTCCCTCACTCTGTAGCCCTTATAGCTCGCGGGTTGGGACTCAAACTCCCTTAACTGACTCGCATTACCGCCGAAAGGCGGTTTTTTTGTTTTTCAGTGCAGACCACTCACGGCTGGCCTTACTCCTCGTTGGAGTTGTCCTGATAGCTGTCGCGCTGGGCCCGGGGAAGGCGGCGCATCGGGGTGTGCCCTGCGTCTACGCCACCGCGATCCTTCTGGCGCGCCGGTGCCGGTTGCTTGCTGCCATCGGCTTTGGGTTTGCCGGCTCCCGGCTTGCCTTTGCCCTTGGCGGACGCCTTGGCATTGTGCTTGGCGTTGGCATGGCCGCGATCCCGCGGCGGGTTTTGTACCGGCTTGCTGCCTGGCAGGGTCTGGCGAGTCGGTTTGCCGCTCGGCTCATAACCTGCCTGGATCTCGCTCGGTATGGTGAGGCCGATCAGGGACTCGATGGCCTTGAGCTGATCCTGCTCATCCTGGCTGACCAGGGAGATGGCTTCGCCGCCCCGACCGGCACGGCCGGTACGACCGATGCGGTGGATATAATCCTCGGCCACCTGAGGCAGCTCGAAGTTGATCACATGGGGCAGCTGATCGATATCGAGACCGCGGGCGGCAATGTCGGTGGCGACCAGCACCCGCACCTTGCCTTCCCGAAAATCTGCCAGCGCCCGGTTGCGGGCACCCTGGCTCTTGTCACCGTGGATGGCGACGGTATTGAGGCCGTCTTTTTCCATCTGGTGGGCGAGGCGGTCGGCGATCTGTTTGGTGCGCACGAACACCAGTACCCGTTGCCAGTTATTGCGGCCGATCATGTGGGAGAGCAGCTCGCGCTTGCGCTCGCGGTCGACCTTGATGATGCGCTGGTTGACCTGCTCGGCTGTGGTGTTGCTCGGGCTCACCTCGATCAGGGTCGGGCTCTTTAGCAGATCGTCGGCCAGCTCCTTGATCTCGTTGGAGAAGGTGGCGGAGAACAGCAGCGTCTGCCGCTCTTCCGGCAGCGCCTTCATGATGCGGCGAATGTCGGTGATGAAGCCCATGTCGAGCATGCGATCCGCCTCATCGAGCACCAGCACTTCCAGCTCGGTCAGGGTGAGGGCGCGCTGGGTCAGCAGATCCAGCAGGCGACCCGGGGTTGCGACCAGGATGTCGACGCCGAGCTTGATGGCCTCCAGGTTGGGCTTGATGCTGACGCCACCGTAGGCGATCAGGGTGCGAAACGGCAGGTGATGGGCGTACTTGATGATGCTTTCGCCCACCTGGGCGGCCAGTTCACGGGTCGGGGTCAGCACCAGGGCACGTACCTGACGACGGCCACCGCGGCCATGGTTGGCCAGCAGACGGTGCAACATGGGCAGGGTGAAACCGGCCGTTTTACCTGTGCCTGTCTGGGCGCCGCCCAGCACATCCTGACCTGCCAGCACAGCCGGAATGGCTTGCTGCTGGATGGGGGTTGGCTGTTCGTAACCCAATTCCTTGACGGCCCGCAGAATGTGCGGTGACAGACCCAGTTCGTTAAATGACATGTTCGAGAGAGACTCCTGAGGTGAGCCTTGGGCTCAACGCGTGACAGACATGCGCTAACGCCTGGTCTGCCACAACATAAGGTGCAGCGGGCCACCTTGGCAGCCAGCCGCAACATAGAAAAGATAATGGGGGCGCAATATAGCAGATATGCGGCCTGCACGCAGTAGCCGTATTACTTGCCCGGGCAGCAGTGTGAGTCTGGTTCCGTGACGAGTCTCAGAGCAGTGCGCTTATCTCGTCCAGCAGGCTCTCTGGTTTGGTCTGGGGGGCGAAGCGCTCGACCACCTTGCCCTCGCGGTTGATGAGGAACTTGGTGAAGTTCCATTTGACGTTTTCCAGCCCCAGTAGCCCGGGTTTTTGCTGTTTCAGCCAGCGGTAAAAGGGGTGTGCGTGCTCGCCGTTGACCTCGCACTTGGCCATGATGGGGAAGCTCACCGGGTAATCCAGCGAGCAGAAGCGGGCGATGTCGTCCGCATCCCCCGGTTCCTGATGGCCGAACTGATCGCAGGGGAAGCCCAAGATCACCAGCCCTTTGGGTCCCAGCTGCTGGTAGAGCGCCTCCAACCCTGTGTATTGGGGGGTAAAACCGCAGCGACTGGCCACGTTGACCACCAGGATGACCTGGCCTTGCAGGGCGGTAAGTGAGAGCTCGGAGCCGTCGAGGTGTTGCAGGGTGAAGTCGGGCAAAGACATGGTGCACTCCTGGGGGAATAGGGCCCATTCAGGGCGGTTGTCATGCAC
>NZ_CAWNYS010000296.1:0-2048 GCF_963878295.1 Aeromonas sp. HMWF014
ACATCATGCTGGTCTCGGTGGTGGAGCGTACCCGCGAGATAGGGATCCGCATCGCGGTCGGCGCCCGCCAGTCCGACATCTTGCAGCAGTTCCTGATCGAGGCCGTGATGGTGAGCCTGCTCGGCGGCATGCTCGGGGTCGGCGTCTCCCTGCTCATCGGTCTGCTCTTCTCCCTGTTCGTGGAGAGCATACAGATGCAGTTCTCGCTCTTTTCTATCCTGATGGCGTTTGGCTGCTCCTCGCTCATCGGGATCCTGTTTGGTTACCTGCCCGCCCGCAATGCCGCCCGGCTCGATCCGGTCGAGGCGCTGGCGAGGGAATGACGATGCACAACTTATCCAGACTGGGGCTCTGCCTCGCCCTTGCCGCAGGCGTGAGCGCCTGCAGCCAGCAGAGCACCTATCACAGGCAAGATCTGGCGCTGGCCCCGAGCTGGCAGCAGCCGGACGACGGTCTCACCCGGCAGCAAGCCGGCCTCTGGTGGCAAGGGTTCCATGATCCGGCGCTGGATCAACTGGTGGAGGCCGTGCTGGCCGCCAACCCGGACATGCAGGTCGCCGGACTGAGGCTCAGAAACGCACTGCTGGGTTCGGATCTCGCCGAGACCAACCTGACCCCCTCGGTCAACGCCAGCCTGGACGCCAACGGCACCAAAAATCTGAAAGATGGCCGTGCCAGCAGCGACATGGGCCCCTCTCTCACCCTCAGTTATGAGGTGGATCTCTGGGGTCGGCTCGCCTCGATACGGGATCAGGCGAGCTGGGAAGCCCAGGCCTCAGCTCAGGATCTGGCGGCCACCCGTCTGATACTGATCGGCAAGGCGCTGGAGCAGTACTGGCAGCTGGCCTATCTCGGCTCGGCCATCAGCCTAGGAGAGCGGCAACTCGCCAACTATGCCCGCGCCGAGCAGCTGACCCAGGTCAAATACCAGGCCGGCGCCGTCACCCGGCTCGATCTGGTGCAGGCCAGCCAGCAGAAGGCGGGCAAGCAGGCAGCACTCAGCGCGCTCTTGGTGCAGCAGGAACAGGCCCGCAACGGGCTGCGCCTCTTGCTCGGGCGCAGCAGTGGCCCGCTAGAATTTGCCCCGACCGCGCTGACGACGGCGCCCGCACCGTCGCTGGCGGTCGGCATACCGGCAGACGTGCTGGCGCGGCGCCCCGACGTGCGTGCCGCCGAGCTGCGGCTGCGCAAGACCCTGGCGAAAGGGGACGAGATCCGCACCAGTTTCTACCCCACCCTCAGCCTCACTGGCGGGGCCAGCACCACCTCGGACACCCTGACCCAGGTGCTGCAAAACCCGGTAGGCACCCTGGGCGCCACGCTGGCGCTGCCCTTCCTCGAATACAACAAGACCCGGATCTCCATCGCGAGCTCAGAGCTTGACTACCAGATCGCCGAGGCCGAGTTTCGCAAGCAGCTCTACACCGCCCTGGTGGAGGTGGAAGATAGTCTGGCCGCCCGCCATCATGGCGAGCAGCGCCTTAACTATCTGGCCGAGCAGCGGGCGTTTGCCAAGGAGGCGGAGCGGCTGGCCAAGGCGCGTTTCCAGGCCGGAGCCACCGGGGTGCAGACCTGGCTGGATGAGCAGAACCGGCTGTGGGATGCCGAGCTGGCCCTGCTCGGTCAGCAGCAGGAGCAGCTCAACACCATGGCCAGGATCTACATGGCGCTGGGGGGAAGCGATCGCAGCTAACCCAACGCCTCGTTACGCCGCCACTCATGTCATGAGAGGCGGCGTTTTTCTTCCCTGTTTATGCCCCTTTCCTGACGGACTGTGATACAAACCAATTGATAATAGTTTTCATTTAATGAAAAATGAGCGCCATTATCAGTCAGGAGTATCCATATGTCCCAGCCCGCCCCGGTCAATCGCCCTCGTCTGCTCACCGTCAAACACGTCCGGGATGTGAGCCCGCACCTGCGCCGAGTCTGCCTGACCAGCCCGGAACTCGCTGACTACCCCTTCACCTGCGGCGGTGCCCACATCAAAATCATGCTGCCCCAGCCGGGCCAGGCCCATGCCGTGCTGCCCACGCCCACCCCGCAAG
>NZ_CAWNYS010000297.1:0-2070 GCF_963878295.1 Aeromonas sp. HMWF014
CCCGCCTTGACCACGACCTGCTTGGCCCGTCTCATGCCGTCCACCTCGTGGATGACATAGACGTTTTCGCCATACAGAGTAAAGGTGATGGCCGATTGCGGTATCACAATCTGCTCTTTCACCGTGGGCATTATGATGCTGGCGCGGGCAAACATGCCGGAACGGAGCTGACCCTCGTTGTTCGGGATGTTAGCCTGTACCTGGATCAGGCCGCTCTGGTAGTTGACGGCCGGTTCGATGGCGGTGATGTAGCCGTCAAACTGGGTCTGGGGATAGGCATCCACGTTGATCTTGATGATCTGGCCCAGGGTGATGTTCGAGATGTCGGTCTGGGGCACGGTAAAGCGCAGACGCATCACTTTGGTGTCTTCCAGCCGCACTATATCGGTACCCGGTTGCAGGTACTGGCCGAGGAAGACGTTGCGCAGGCCGACCACACCGCTGAAGGGGGCGCGGACTTCACGGCGGGCTATGGTCGCCTTCAGGCTCTCTATATCGGCTTCCAGCGAGCGGTAGCTGGCTTCGGCATCATCCAGCTGATCCTTGGAGATGGAGCTCTTCTTGAAAAGGTTCTGGAAGCGCTCGTATTTGGCGCGTGCCGCCGGAAGCTTGGCCTGGGAGGCTCGCAGATTGGCCTTCTCCACACTGGAGTCCAGGCTCAGCAGCAGTTGCTCCGCCTTGACCGGCTTGCCGGATTCGAAGGTGATGGCATCGATAGTGCCCGCCAGTTCAGTGGAGAGGGTCACCCCCTGATTCGGCTCGATGAAGCCGATCGCTTCTATGGTCGGTACCCAGTCCTGCGCCTTGGTCACCATGGCGGTCACCGGGAACTCGGGTTCCGGCCGGTTGGCCATGAACTCTGCAATCTTCTTCTGCTTGAACATATTGAAGCCGATGACGCTGCCAAACAGGGCAAGCGCTATCAGCAACATGATGGCCATCCACTTTTTCATGAACAGGCTCCTGAGGTCGAAAAATGGGGGTTTAAAATGGCATTCCAGCTAGCCATGATGACGGCTTCCAGCTGTTCTTGCGTTAGTTCAAAGTGATGAACCTGGCGTTGCAACGCCAGACTTCCCACGCAATCCAGGCTCAGCACCTGCAATGCCCGGACGGGTAGATCGATAAACAGACCTTGTTCACGTCCCCGTTCGAAGAAGCGATCCAGAGGTGCCCAGGCGGCTATGATGACCGGGTCTTTCTCCAGCTCGGCTCCCAGTGGAGAGCTCTCATACTGCAGCTTGCATTTGAGCGCGTTGGGATCGTCGGCAAAAATGGCGTGGATGTTGAGCCACAATCGCCGAAATTGCTGAAACGACATCTCCTCTATCTGCACCCCTTCCATGACCAGTGGATGACACTGGAGTATGGTGTGCTGATAGAGCTGGCGGATCAGATCATCTTTGTCGCTGAAGTAGCGATAGATGGTACCCGCAGCGACCTTGGCTTTCTTGGCCACCATGGCAATGGATAGCCCGTGGAAACCCTGCTCGCCAAGTATTTCATGCGCCGCATTGAAAATGCGTTCTTTCTTGTCCATGACTCAATTATCGCAACGGCTGAATGAACGTTCATTCATTTTAGGGTTGCCTTGAGGCAAGTCAAGTGCTGCTGCGCGCTTGGCCACTCTTGTGGGGGGATAAAGTAACAGTCGAGGACTGGATCCAGCCTGAATGAAGGAAAAATGGCATAAAACAGTCATAAACGATGGAAAAACAAGCGGTTGATTCAAGGCAGGCAAAAAAGTGTAGACAAGTATGCTCCCATCATCAATAATGCGCCCCGTTCGACAGCGTAGCGCCCGTAGCTCAGCTGGATAGAGCGCTGCCCTCCGGAGGCAGAGGTCACAGGTTCGAATCCTGTCGGGCGCACCATAAAACGTGCGCCAGTTAAACGGGCGTTGTTGTGGAACGAAAACAGCTGTGGTGGCTGTAGCTCAGTTGGTAGAGTCCCGGATTGTGATTCCGGTTGTCGTGGGTTCGAGCCCCATCAGCCACCCCATTTTACAGCTTGTCAGGTATGCGAAGGTGGCGGAATTGGTAGACGCGCTAGCTTCAGGTGTTAGTGCCC
>NZ_CAWNYS010000298.1:0-1772 GCF_963878295.1 Aeromonas sp. HMWF014
TTGTGGTCCAGCTCGCCACTCAGGGTGACCTTGGCTGTGACGCTCCAGTTGCCGTTGTTGTCGACCAGACTCAGCTCGGCGCGCAGCACCACCTGTCCACCGCCGGTCCCGACCAACTGACCGTTGGCATCGAGGGAGAAGGTGACCGGATTGCCGTGGCTGGTCAGCCCGGTCAGGGTGCTCTGAATAGCGGTGATATCAAAACCAAGGGAGCTGGGGTCGAGGGCATCACTGCCGTGCGCCACCGAGAAACTCATGGTGCTGACGGCGGCTGCCTCCCCTTGCGCCGTCTCGGTCATCGTGGTGCCAGTCACGGCAGAGATGGTCGGGTTGGCGCCATCGCCCACCGCGACTGTAAGGGTGGAGGAGACCTTGTCGCCATCACTGTCGAGCAGGGAAAAGTCCGCTTGCAGCAAGCTATTTGCACTACCCTGATCGAGCTGCTGATGGAGGGTGACGCTGTATTTGCCGTCATCGCCGAGGGTCAACTCAAACACCAGCTTGCCATCGGGGGTATGCCCCTCGATACGGTGATCGGCCACCGTGATGGCAACGGCCTGCTTGCCCGAGGTGAACCCTTGCAACCCCGGCTGATTGGCATCGAAGGTGATGCTGGCCAATGGATCGCTGCCTACCGTGATGGCCAGATCGCCAGACAGGCTCTGCCCCAGCTGCCAGTCGCTATCTTCGCTTACGGTGACCGAAACCGGATTCACTTGCGGCAAAACACCGTCGGTAATGGTGATATTGAGGGTGCCAAGATTGCTCTTGTCCCCGTCAAAGTCGCTGCCTTGTACCTTCAGGCCGAGGTTGAGGCTGTTGGTCGCCACTGGCTCATCAAACACGCCGGTCAGAGAAACACTGTATTTGCCATCCAGCCCGATGGTGACGGTGAGGATAGCCTTGCCCTGCCAATCCTTGACGATCAGCTGGTTGTCATTGACCTCGACACTGGTGGCCTTGCCCTGACTGGTCAGCCCGGCCAACGCCGGTTGGTTCGCATCAAAGTTGAGGGAAACCAGACGATCGCTGCCCACCGTCACCGGCAGCTGACCATCAATGCTCTGGTTGTCCCCCTCTTGCAGGGCAACCCCCTTGTCGATGCCCAATGCGGGATCACTGCCATCATTGACGGTCAGCGTCAGGTTGGCACTGGTGCTATCGCCGTCAATCTCGTTGGTGCTCACCTGCAAACCGAGGGAGAGGCTGTCACTGCCCTGATGATCCAGCGGCCCGGTGAGTGTGACAACTACCCGACCAGCCAGATCGCTGCCCTGCTGCTCAGCCTTCAGCTCGGCGCGCAGCACCTCTACCCGTTTGCCACTGCCATCCAGGTAGTAACCCAACAGGGTGCGATCACCGGCAAATTCGAATGTCAGCGGATGGCCATCACTCCCCAGCCCGGCACCGTTGAGGGTGGCCAGGGTCTGGCTCTGGTTACTGAACACCAGCGAATCCACCAGCAGGGGATCGGCGGTGTGTTTGACCACAAAGCTGCTCTCGCCCACCACGGCGCCGCCGTTGGTAAAGGCATCTTCGGTCAGGGGAATGGCCGGGATGTCGAAGCTGGGCGGATTGCTGTCCACCAGAGTGAGCACCAGCGGCGCCTTCACCAGATCGCCGTCGCTATCGCGATATTCGAGGTTGAACGGCAGGCGCAACGTGTCCTGACCGTGATCCAGACTCTGACTCCAGACGATGCGGTAGCTGCCGTCATTGTTGAGGGTCAGGGTGAAGACGGTCGAACCACCGGCGGTGGCGGTCAGGGTCTG
>NZ_CAWNYS010000299.1:0-1567 GCF_963878295.1 Aeromonas sp. HMWF014
GACTTGAGCAGCACCTTGTGGCTCAGATCCTTGCGGGCGAAGCGTTCCAGCAGGCCCACCAGGTAGTGCACCTGCTTGACCATGAGACGGGAGCCGGTTAGCAGCAGTACCACGAAGATGACCCCCATCACGGCGGTTTCCATCACCCCGGTCCAGAGCAGGCGATCGGCAATGGCATTGGCCTTGTCGGCATCTATGCCCTCGCTCAGCAGGGTGGTTTCCAGAATGCTGGCGTCAAACCAGAGCTTGATGAGCAACAACACAGTACTGAACACCATGAGCAGTACCACTTTGGGTATCAGCCGGATGTTGCTCATTCTTTTCTCCAGCAGGTTCAACTGCATTGCCATTCTCCTTTTTAAAAGCCGTTTTTTCCTTTGCCCTCAGGACTATCGGCATTATCTTCTCTTTTATTCATTTGTACTGTGCCTAAAGTCGGAAAATGTATGCGACATCACTTAACTCACCTGCGCGCCATGGATCTGCTGATGGCGTTTCTGTCGGTGATCTCCGTTGCGCTGGTCTGCGCCCGCTGGTGGGGCTACTCGGAGTGGCCCTCCCAGACACTGCAGCTCTTCTATGACGTCGACAGTCTGATCTGCTATTTCTTCCTCGCCCACTTCGCTTATGGCTGGGTGCGAGCCAGCGACAAGATGGCCTTTTTCAAGGCGAACTGGTTCTATCTGCCGGGCAGTCTGCCCATGGTGGAACAGCTACGCTGGGCGCGCTTGATCCAGTTGTGGCGGGTCTATCAGCTGTTGCGCAAGCAGCCGGATCTGCTCGGCATGTTCCGCCGCGAACGCAACGAGACCACCCTCTCGGGGATCCTGTTTCTGTTTTTCCTGCTGCTGGGGGTGGGGTCGGGCGTCATATATCTGATCGAATCGGGTCAGCCCGGCAGCCTGATACAGACCCCTTACGACGCCTTTTGGTGGACCCTGGTGACACTCTCTACCGTGGGTTATGGCGATCTGGTGCCCAAGACGGAGCAGGGACGCTTCGTCGCCAGTCTGCTGATCCTGTTCGGGGTCGGTCTGTTCGGTGCCATCAGTGGCTTCATGGCCAGCCTGTTTCTGCAGCCGGGACGGAGGGATGACGAACTGGAGAAGTGGCGGCATCACCAGAGTGCCCAGCATGAGCTGTTGCTGCAGGAGCTGCGCGCCTTGTCCGCCGAGGTGAAGGCGCTGAAACAGAAGTAGCCTCCGGCGTCTGGAATGGTCGCATGGGGGAGGGGACAAGTTGCGAGCCAGCTCTCAGCTCGGGGGGAGGCGTTTTTCTTTGCTTGTCCTTTGACCCGCAGGCGGCTTAACATTCGGCCAGTCATCTAACCAAATGAAGAGAATCGATCGACCATGCGCGCCCTTCTCGGGATCCTGATCTGCTTATGTGCCCAACAGGCACTGGCCGATACCCGTTATGTCTCAGACAACATCTCTACCTTTATCCACAACGGTCCGGGTACCCAGTACCGGATCCTAGGCAGCGTCAAGGCGGGTGAACCGCTCGAAGTCAAGGCGGTGAACAACGAGGCCGGCTTTACCCAGGTGGTGGACGGTCGTGGCCGCGA
>NZ_CAWNYS010000299.1:1577-4532 GCF_963878295.1 Aeromonas sp. HMWF014
AGCCTGCGCGAGCGCCTGCCCCAGGTTCAGAAAGAGCTGGAAGAGCTCAAGGCTCGCCTGCAAAACCTCAACGGTGACAATGAGCAGCGCTTCACCGAGAAGGATGGTCAGATCGCCGAGCAGAGCAAGGAGATCGCCAGCCTTAAGACCCAGCTCGCCAGCCAGAGCGAGGAGATGGGGAATCTAAAGGAGCAGAACGACGCCCTGACCCAGAGCTATGACAACCAGGAGCACGACATGCAGATGGACTGGTTCATCCGCGGTGGTGCCATGGTGGGTGGCGGCATATTGCTCGGCATACTGCTCCCCATGCTGCCCCGTCGTCGCAGTCGTGGCGAACGCTGGATGAACTGATTTGCATGCTGCTACCCAGGTTCTGCCCTGTCGTGGCAGCCGTGGTGAAGCAGGACAAACGGACCGTTTCTGTCGGTCGGATGAAGAAGGGTCGCAATAGCGACCTTCTTTTTTGCCTTGTATAAAATTGTATACAAAATAAGGCAGTGAAATTACCAGCCTCGCGAACTCCTCGGCTTTAATGTGCGCCAAATGAGCCAATTAGCGATATTTGTTAATGTCAGGCAACAATTTCATTTCATCTATCGGTTGATATTGTATACATTGTCGGCGTTTCGGCGGCACGGCCGCCTTCGTCGACATAGCCTGCGGGCGTACAGGAAGACCCCATATGTTCAAAGCCACTCAAGTTCTTGCTGCTGACTACCTTCCCTCCGATCTGGCCGCCCTGCGCGAAGCCATTACCCAGAATTATGTGGTGGATGAGAATGCCTATCTGGCGGAGCTCTCTGCCATGTTGCCGGGGGATGGTGCCTCGCTGGAGCGGGTGACCCAGCGCGCCCGTACCCTGGTGACCAAGGTACGCAAGGAGAGTGGATCGGGCGATGGCATCGACGCCTTCCTGCAGGAGTACAGCCTGGATACGCAGGAGGGGATCATACTGATGTGCCTGGCCGAGGCATTGTTGCGCATTCCCGATGCCGAGACCGCCGACGCCCTGATCAAGGACAAGCTCTCCGGCGCCAACTGGTCCTCCCATTTTCGCAAGAGCGACTCCACCCTGGTCAATGCTTCCACCTGGGGGCTGATGCTGACCGGCAAGATCATCAAGCTCGACAAGAAGCTGGACGGCAATCCGGCCAACATGCTGGGCCGCATGGTCAACAAGCTGGGTGAGCCCGTGGTGCGCTCCGCCATGTATGCTGCCATGAAGATCATGGGCAAGCAGTTCGTGCTGGGGCGTGACATGAAGGAGGCCCTGAAGGCGAGCCGCAAGTCCCGGGAGAAGGGTTACACCCACACCTATGACATGCTGGGGGAATCCGCCCTGACCCTGACCGATGCGGACAAGTATTTCGGCGACTACCAGCGCGCCATCGAGGCGGTCGGCAATGAGCGCATCAGCGACGGCGGCCCGGCCCCGTCCATCTCCATCAAGCTGTCGGCGCTGCATCCGCGCTATGACGTGGCGAACCGCGAGCGGGTGCTTGGCGAGATGAGCGAGCGACTGGTGGGGCTGGTGCGTCTGGCCCGTGACAAGGACGTGGCCATCAGCATCGATGCCGAGGAGATGGACCGCCTCGAGCTGTCGCTGGATCTCTTCGAGCAGCTCTACCGCTCCGAGGCCAACCGCGGCTGGGGCAAGCTCGGCATGGTGGTGCAGGCTTACTCCAAGCGTGCCCTGCCGGTGCTCTGCTGGTTGACGGGGCTGGCCCGCGAGCAGGGGGATCTGATCCCGGTGCGGCTGGTGAAAGGGGCCTACTGGGACAGCGAGCTGAAATATGCCCAGCAGGCCGGTCTGCCCGGTTACCCGCTGTTTACCCGCAAGGCGGGTACCGACATCTCCTATCTCGCCTGTGCCCGCTACCTGCTGAGCGAGCCGACCCGCGGCTTCATCTCCCCCCAGTTTGCTACCCACAACGCCAATACCGTGGTCAGCATTCTGGAGATGGCCGGCGATCGCCAGTTTGAATTCCAGCGCCTGCACGGGATGGGGGAGGAGCTGCACAACGCCGTGCTCAGCGAATGTCCCGGCCTGCACTGCCGCATCTATGCGCCGGTCGGTGCCCACAAGGACTTGCTGCCCTACCTGGTGCGCCGCCTGCTGGAGAATGGGGCCAACACCTCCTTCGTCCACAAGCTGGTGGATCCCAACACCCCGGTAGACAGCCTGGCCGAGCACCCGCTGCGCACCCTGAAGCGCTATGGCAGCCTGGCCAATGACCGCATTCCGCAGCCGGTGAACCTGTTCACTGACCGTAAAAACTCCAGCGGCGTGAACATGAACATCGTCGCCATCCAGCGTCCCTTCTTCGCCAGGTTGAAAGAGCTGGAGAGCAAGCAGTGGCTGGCGGGTCCCATCGTCAATGGGGAGACCCTCAAGCGCAGCGAGGCCCGCACAGTGCTGAGCCCGCAGGACGTGAGCCTGACGGTCGGCAAGATCCACTGGGCCGACGAGCAGGCGGTGGAGCAGGCGCTGGCCTCCGCTCATGCTGCCTTCCCGCGCTGGCGCGAGACCCCGGTGAGCGAGCGCGCCGCCGCGCTGGAGACGCTGGCAGATCTGCTGGAAGCGAACCGCGAGCAGTTCATCTCACTCTGTACCCGCGAGGCGGGCAAGCTGCTGCAGGATGGTATCGACGAGGTGCGCGAGGCGGTGGATTTCTGCCGCTACTACGCGGTGCAGGCCCGTGGCCTGATGGGGCAGGCGACCCTGCTGCCCGGTTACACGGGTGAGCAGAACGAGCTGTTCTTGCAGGGCCGTGGCGTCTTTGTCTGCATCAGCCCGTGGAACTTCCCGCTGGCCATCTTCCTTGGTCAAATCGCTGCGGCGCTGGCCACCGGCAATACCGTTATCGCCAAACCGGCGGAGCAGACCGGCCTTATCGCCCATCTGGCGGTGACCCTGGCCCATCAGGCCGGTATTCCGGGTGACGTGCTGCA
>NZ_CAWNYS010000300.1:0-8088 GCF_963878295.1 Aeromonas sp. HMWF014
GTTTTATTACAACCTCTACATCATTCTCTTCGCCGCCTGGCGGCGCCGCTATCTGATCCTGATACCCATGTTGCTCATGCCGCTGGTGGGGGGGGCGATCGGTCTGATGACCCCAAAGATGTACGAGAGCCGCACCACCTTTATGGTGCCGCAGGACTCCAATCAGGCCTCGACCCTCAAGGACCTCCTCACCCAGGAGAGCCTTAAAGATCGCTTTGCTGTATTGGAAGCCATGCTGCGTAGCCGCTATGTGATGGACGGGGTAGCGCGGGATCGGGGGCTGGTGAATGACGACACGCCTCCCGCCAAGCGCGATGCCATCATGGATTGGCTCTCCACTTCGGTCTCTATCCAATTGATCGGAGACGAAGTGATCGAGCTAAAGGTCAAGGCTGACTCCGCCGCCAACAGTGCCGGCCTGCTCGAGGCCATCTCGCGCCGTTTCTTTTTCAACCTGCTCAACAAGGGACGTCAGTCAGCCGAGTCCTCCGAGCGTTTCCTGCAAAGCCAGCTCGACAGCCGTCGCACTGAGTTGCAGGGGGCCGAGCAGTCGCTGGCCGACTTCAAACGTGAGCACGCCAGCGCCCTGCCAGCGCAGCAAAATGCCAATGCTGCACGGTTCTATGGCCTCAAGGATCGTTACGCCGAGAGCCAGCTCCAGCTGCAACAGGCCAAAGCTCAGGTTGAGCAGTTATCCCTTGGTCAGCAAGGGCCTATGGCTCGTAGCCTTGAGGAGAAACTGCAGCAGATGCAGACCGAACTGGCGCTGCTGCGGGTACGTTACAGCGACGAACACAGCCAGGTGCAGACGCTGCTCTACCAAATTGGCCAGTTACAGCAGGAGCTGACGCGGCTCAAGAGCAAGCCTGACGCAGCCATAGGGCCCGAGTGGGAACAGGCCAAGCGACAGCTGGCCGAGGCTGAGCAGAACGTCGCCGGTTTGCAGGCGCAACTCAACGAACTGACCGGGGTAGTGGATTCCCAAGGGGATACGGAGCGCCAGCTGGCGGAGCTGGAGCGCGACCTTGAGGTCAAGCGCACCCTCTATCAGGATCTGCTGCTGCGCTACGAGAAAGCCAAGGTGACCGGGGCGCTCGGTAGCTTCGAGCCTGGCGAACGGATCAAGGTCATCGACAAGCCGTTTGCGCCTGGCAAACCGAGCAACTACCCGCTTTGGTTGTTTCTGGTCGCCGGTGTGGTGGGGGGGCTGGGGCTTGGCTGTGGTCTGGCCTTGCTGACCGAGCTGGCGGATACCAGCCTGCGTCGCGCCGATCAGTTGGCAAACCTTGTCAATGCGCCTGTGCTAAGCCGGATCCCCTATTGCGAGCCCGCACAGGGCTATCCAGCCAGCAGTGCTGGTCAGGTACTGCCATTGGCATAGGAGCCATGCTGATAGCCGCGAAGGCTGGCGCAATGCCAGCCATCCTGAACTTGCATATTCCTGTTAAGGCCTCGTGATGAGGCCTTTTTTATAAGGCGTAGTCAGCTTCTTGGCCAGCTACGCCATTTGATATGGTTTGCATAGAGCGCCATGCAGTTGTATTTATAAATATGAGGGTTGGTGGCACATTTTAATTCCGTTTCTTGACTGTTATTTTTCATAGTGGTACAACTGGAGTCAGTGTTCAGCGTTGATAATAGATTTATAAATCAGACGCTGGTTGGTAATGCAGCTATTTTAAAGTGATTTTATTGGTTGTGATGACGAGTGGTATGGCAGAGTTAGATGGAAGGCGTTACTAATATCGCCTTCCATCTAATTTTTTTACTCAAACGTATCAGTTTAATGTAGGTTTTTATGACACCAGAATATCGTGTTGATGCAGAACAAAGAATAGAATCTTACCTTTTCGGGCAAGATATCAAGGACATTAAGTTCATACAAGTTGAGCAAACATTCACAGACATGGGGGGTGAAATCCATGTTTGGAATGTTAAAACCAGAGTAGACGGTAGTTGGTGGGTCGTGGAAGGTGAAGGTGTTCCAATGAACCTATATACTCAGAACGAATTTTACTTTTCAGCCGATGAGGCTTATTCATTTCATCTTGGTATCTCTCAACGTCTGCGAGCTCGACACCACCTTGAGTTCAAACATATTATCGATGAGCTTCCGCTGGATATTGATCATGTGAAATCTATTAGTCGACGCCTTAATAGTGCAGCTGTTGCTTTGAATGACGTATCTGCGCCAGAAGATCTTCAAGCAATAGGCTTGACGTGCAGGGAAAGCTTAATTGAATTAGCGGGGGTGTTGGCGAATGGTAATCCTAACTTACTAGAAGAAAAAGGGCTTAAAGCGGCTGATTTCAAGGGTGTTGCTAGAGAGGTTATTGCAATCTACGCACCTGGAAAAAGTAATGGAAAATTGCGAAAGCGTAGCAGGGATATTATGGAAGCTGCATGGGATCATTCATCCGAAATTGTGCATTCTCCAAACAAAAACATTCCTGATGCAAAAATATGCTTATTGTTAACTTGCTCGGCTGTGTCGTTGATTCAAAACTTATTTCTCAAATTTCTTGGATTCGATAATGAGCCTAAGTGTTCTGTCTGCAAAAGTATGGACTTTGACATATTGGTTTTAGAAGGCAATGACGAAGCTCTATTTAATTGTAATAGTTGTGGTAATCAGGAGCCGCTGTCATAAACAACATAACAAATGCTTCAAGAGGGGCAGCCAACGCTTGGTATTTTTACTATGCGTTGGTTTTCGGTGGTTACGGTGTTATGCGGAAGCTTGGTATTAGCGTTGTCTGTCCCTTAAACTGGTGTCAAATTTACATGAGATATCTATGATTGAAAAAAGTAAGCTATTGTCTCAACCTAGAGACTTCGAGCAATTAGAATTGCTAGAGAGTTACTTGGAATCTGGGGCGAAAAAATATATTAAGGAGGTTTTCATTCCTTCTTTTTCCGTAGACAAAGTTGAGTTTAAATGCGTTTTAGATAATTCTTTTGCAAAAGCAGAAAGGAAGCATGATGGTCATTACACGATAAGTATTGGGCGCTCATTAACGAATGCAATACTGAACTTTACGTATGAGATAGAAGATCGTGTCAAGTTCAAGATTGGCTGGAATGCTCTAGAGGATATTACGGATTTTGTCTTTAGCTACATTTCTTGGTTTATACTCAATCATGAGTTAGCCCATATTTCATTGGGGCATTTGGATTATATATACGATAAAGGTATGAATGGCCATGCCGAAATGAATCACAAGAAAGTTCCAATAAAACATTTACATCATAATGAAGCCAAGTCGAAAGAATACTGGAATGCACTAGAGAGTGAAGCTGATGCGAATAGTATATCAACAACACTTATTTCCCTGAAGTACAACATTCGTTCAGAGCAATGGAGAACTTGGGGGTTAAATAAAGTGCTGGAAGTTCATGGAATTATAAATTCTATAATGTTTTACTTTTTAAATACGTTAATGAAAGGTACTAGCGACTTTAAACATCCTGAACCATATATCAGACAATATCTAAGCCTACCTAGCATTGACTCGCTGGCAAAACAATTAGGTCACGATCAAAAGTTTTATACTGATACAATGATTAGGGCTAACTTTCTGACTGTCGAGGAGATACTACAACTTAAAGTACCTTTTGATAGTATTTTAAAATCAGTTTCTTGGATGAAAAAGTTGGATGGACTGACTAAAGAGGCTGGAATTGGTCAATATCATCGCAAAAAACTCGTAGGTTAAATTAGTCGGCAGGCGTAATATAACGCTCACTGTGACTCTCTCCGTCTATGTGGCAAGTACGCCCAGAGAAGTAGCTTTGGCTGCCAATCTGATAGTTAGCTTCGGAGATAAATGGGCTGTCATCATGCCGCCTTTAAACTGTTATCGCACCTTGCTAAAAATTAGCAATATAAGGCTGACACATACCCAAAAACCCCAAGCAGCAGCGCTGTAGACTGTATTGGTCGCATCCATAACACTTTCCAATATTGCTCGATATTACTCCAAGGTAATTGGCCCGGAAAATAAAGCACTTTCTTTCTCTGATATATGACCAAACGGTAAGGAGGCTAGGCCGAGCCAGAAATAATAGCCAAGGCCAACAATTAAAATCGAGGCCCATCGCATGATGGTTTTAACTTTACTTGATAGCATCAGACACTCCACTCAATGCGTCACCGACTGAGCCACCAGAATATGGTGATAGCTTGCCGATGGCAGATGCACCTCAGCCAAGGTATTAAGGAACGAATACGGAAGCTCAATCACAGGCCCAATCCCTTACCATATTGCTTCATCTGTGCCGGAATCATATCTCCCCCAAACCAAAAACAAGGCATGCATTGTGCCATGAGCAACAGGCGAGGCCGTCATCTGAATGACGTAGGACAACACTGATTGTCATTACGGCGAAGCAGCAGACTGTCAATCAGCCTCGAAAAATGAGTATGGTTAGCTGACTGATTATGTGCGGTATTCAAAGCAGATGTTGTAGAGCCCCAGCCGATAGCCATGATTACGCCAAAAAATCAGGGAGCCATGGCTCCCTAATCGCTGCACTCGGGGTGACGAACTAGCCGATGGCGGGCGCCAGCTGCCCGTTGGTGTGCTGCCGGCGCCTTTGATAGCGCCATGCCAGCAGCAGCGGCATGCCGAGCAACAGCTGGGCGGCCAGCGGGATCTCCTCGATGGGGGCGGCCAGCGCGCCTTCCGGAATGATGCCCCCTTCAATCTCGGCCGCCAGTTTTAGCTGCAGGGCACTGCCAAAGTCAGCGAAGGTAGTGGCGTTGATCACAAAGGCATCCTCACCGCCCGCCACGTTCTCCACATACCACTCTTGCAGCACCCCGTCGGCATAGTCCTGACCTATGGTGATGCCGTTGATGGTATCGATGCCGGAGGCGAGCAGTTGATCCCGCACGGTGGAGGTATCCAGCCCGTTGTTCTGGATCCCGTCTCCTGACACATCCATCACCTGCCGGGCGGCGGTGTAGTTGTTGGTGTCAAACTGCTGGGCACCAAAGGCCATCGCCGAACCGGGGGCCGTCATCCCCGCATAGGGGCGCACCAGGTTATCCAGCGTGGCGGCGAAGTTATTGATGGAGGTCATGTCGTAGAGATGAAACCAGTCGGTCATCGTTCTTTGTTGGTTGCTGCTACTCCACATCACCATCTGCACGGCGATGGACCCGAGTTTGCCACCACTGGTATCGAGGATGGCGCTCTGCACATCCTGGTTATAAAAGGCGTCCACATAGCCTTGTAACTGCAGATTGAATTCCGATGAAGTGACACTGCCAGACACATCCATCAGCAGTTGCAGTTCGGTATCGACTTGGGTCAAGGCGTATGCGGGGGAGGTCACCAGTACCATCCCTAGCAGCCCTGCCAACGGTTTGAGTTTCATCGCTCACTCCTTCTCCTTGGCGGTAATGCCAGCAGAATGAATGAATAAAACGTGCCATCTTTGTTAACGGGTCTGATCGGGACAGGCATGGAACTTGCGATACCAGATAAGACACGTGATAACGGGCAGGAGTAGCAATGGATATCCGTCCTTGGCAGTGGGCACCCAACTGGCTGCTGCTTGGCTTGGCCAATCAGTGGGGCATGGTGTGGCTCAATATGGGTCACTTTAACGTGCTGGTGGTGTTGCTGATTGCTATCTGGTGGCAAATTGCATCGCGGGTTGCGCCAACCTGGCGCGTGCACCCGCTTGCGCTCGCCCTCTTTATCCTGCTGATCTTGATCCCCAGCGCCAGTTTCAAGGCGCTGGCTTGTCTGCTGCTGGTGGCCACACTGTGGCGCCGTCACCAGAGTGCCGATGAACGGGCTGTGTTGCAGATCGTGCTCGCCTTCACCGTGGCCGTGTTATGGGGTCAGCAGGTGTTTGCCCTGCTCTCCGGCCCTGTGCTGGCGCTCGATGCCTGGGGGGTTAGCCAGTGGTTGCAACTGCTGGGGTGGGAAACGCGCTGGGATGGCAATCGCATCGAGCGGTTGGGGGGCCATGCCCTGATCGTGCTCAAGGGGTGTTCCTCCTTCTCCCAGCTCTATCTGGTCGCCCTCTCCTGGCTTATCTCCAGCTGCTGGTTGGCGCCGGAACGTCCCTTATACCGGCAGTGGCCCATGTTGCTGCTGGTCTGCCTGCTCTATATCGGGGCCAATCAGTTACGGCTGGTGCTGATGAGCCTGGATCTGCGCTGGTATGGCTGGCTGCACACCGGCAGTTTGGCCCAGCTCTATCAGTGGGCCATCATGTTGCTGGTGATGACCATTCTGTTTATGCGGGGGCGCCATGGTGGGACTGTCTAGGGGATACCTGTTGCTGGTGGCGCTGGCCAGTGCCGCCGCCGGTGTTGGGGCCATGAGATGGCGCTATCAGACGCGGGTGGTCAATGTGATGCGGCTGGTGATGGCCATTCTGTTTATGAGGGGGCGCTATGGCGGGAATGTCTAGGGGATACCTGCTGCTGTTGCTGGTGGCGCTGGCCAGTGCCGCGGCCATGGGGTGGCGCTATCAGAACCGGGTGGTCAATGAAGGGGCCAAACCCATGCTGATGGAGCTGGCCCAGCTGGGATGGCGGATGCGAGCAGCCACGCCGGTATTGGGTGGCACTTATGTCAGCTATCAGCTGGTGCATCCCCAATGTGACGGGACGCTGCAGGCCATGCTGGTGGCGCCGGATCGCGAGGCGATGTCAGTGACGCTGGCGGGAGAGGGGATGAGTCAGGGGGTGATGTTTTTAGGCCAGCTTCACCAGAGCCCGCCACTGCTCTCATACCGCCTCACTCAGGGCTGGCGTAAATTGTGGGGGCTGACCCCCTATCCCCTCTATCGCGTCGCCTTGCCGACGGCTTGCCTCGGGCTCATTGCGCCGCCGATGGCGTGACTGGCGCCTGTTCATCGCTCGGCAGAATGCGGATCAGCAAGGTGTTGGGTGCCAGCATGGGGTCATAACGGGGTTCCAGTTCAATGGCGCGAGACGCCAGCAAGTGGGTCAGGGCCGTCAGCCGTACGCTCGCTATCCGCGCACTTTCCAGCATGTCTGTTTGCAGTCCGGGGCCGCTCACCAGGGCGATCCGGGCCGGATCCTTGAGTCCCAGAAACTGATGCAACTGCTGCTCCTGATCAGCCTGCAGCAGGGTCTGCTCTTGCTGGTACTGCAGCTGCAACTGGGGCTGTTCGGCCAACTGCTGATCCCGCAACTGGTTGAGGATGGGCATGGCCTCATTGACCGGCTCCTGACGGGCGCAACCGACGAGCATCAGCAGCGGCAGCATGAGGGGCAACCATCGGGGCAGTGGTCTGCCCCGACAGGTGCAACGGGGGGTCTGGTTGGCCATACGCAGTCACTTCAGGAAGATGAGTTGGCACCAGTTTGCAATGTTTTCAATCGCTTGGCCAGCTGTTCAATCTCCTGGCGCCACTGTATCCAGATTCTGGCTGGCAACTGCTCGGCCAGTTGCCAGCGGCTTGGCACCTGATCGCGCAGACGCTGTAGCAGCAGGGCGGCATCGACCTGGTAACGGGCTTCCTGCTCGAGCCAGGCAAGCCAGCGCAGATCCTCGATGGCTTGCTGAAGCAGCAGAAGGTCATGGGAGAGACGATGGGCTTCGCAGGCTTGCGGGCCCAGCAACATAAAGTCGCTCTCCCGTCCGTCGGTGGGGTCATAAGGCAGGGCGGTGGGCATGCGGCCATGCCACTGCAGATAGCCCTCAGCCCCGCTTTGCCAGAGGTAAAAACCGGCGGCCCTCGGGGTGCCCAGGTTGTAGAACCAGGGGGTGGCCCCGGCGGCCTTGACCCGCGCCACATCGACCTTGTCGGCACCAAAGCCTGCGTTGATCAGGGCAATCTCCACCTCTGCCAACAGTGCAACCTGACCGGGGTGGTTGAAGTGGCCTGCCCGGATCACCGCCGGATCCCGGCGCTTCATCTCCCGGGCCATCGCAGTGATGGCGGGCAGGGTGGCGAGATCCGGCTCATCAAACAGGCTCCAGGCCAAGGGTGGCAAACCGCTGGCAGTCAGTGCCTGTTGCCGCCTCTGCCACTGATCGAGTTGGCTGGCAGAATCGCCTCCCCAGCGTTTGAGCGGGGTATAGGCAAGCAGAGGGG
>NZ_CAWNYS010000301.1:0-6888 GCF_963878295.1 Aeromonas sp. HMWF014
CAGGTAATCAGGTAATCAGGTAATCAGGTAATCAGGTAATCAGGTAATCATCATAAAACACATGGCATATAAGAAAAATAAATATCTCAGTTATGTGCTACGGATGAATAACCTCACTATTAAAGCCAGAGATTGTGAAATAGACGAGTATGTTTTCACTGTTGCGCTGTTTTATAACGTTCATATTGACATTCAACGACTCGATTTCCGCAGTAGGTCACCAATATATCTCTCATCTGGACACTCATGATTCCTGCTATCTGTGACCTATATCTCATGTTGTTTATGCTGATTGATTTCTAGAAATAGGGTGTTATCATCTAGACATAGAGTAAAGGGCAAACCGGTCGAAAGGTCGGGACGCAAAGCCACCGGTCTAAGGGTTTCAATACCTAAGACAGCGGAGCTGCCATCTGAGAAGAGTGATGTCATAAGCTGTATGCCATTCTCTTTGATTGCGTTGCCCTTTTCGTACAACACATGTAACGAAAAGGACATAAAATGAACACTTCCAACGCCTCTGCCGGTTCCATCCGCAAAAGCATTCTCAGTTACGCCTCCTCTGCCGCCACCGCTTTGCTGCTTGGCGCCGCACTGCTGCCCGGCACAGCCTCAGCTCACGATGGCAGCGTGACCTTCACCGGGACCATCTACGAAACGCCGTGTGATTTTTCGGACAACAGCGTGACCTGCTATTCAGGCATTCAGCGCCAGACCCTGGATTTGGCCAGCCTGCAGCAAGCTGGCAGCCTCAACACTCTCAACAGCACCCTGAATTACAAATTGTCAGAGGGCAGCGCCAAGATGGCCATAGTGACTGTGAGCTACCTCTAACAGCACGAAGTCGTAGCGCCAGATCGCTTGCATTCCCGGGCAAGTGCACCAGCTTGTCCATGACCTGCTGACCAAGGGCTGTAGACAGAAGGACTGGGGTCCTCAGCTGCCTTGTTGTGCTCTTGTCAGCAGCGAGCTCCCGCATCCTGACCTCGCATACTGTTATTGTCCCCTGTACCAGGGGGCCCTCCTTTTTGTGCCTTTTCTCTACCTCCCCCTCTAATCGCATGCACCAACCGGCTCTCTGTGCGAGCGCAGGAGCCATGGCTCACGCCGTACCGGCGATACCTGAAACCTGGCCTTAACAGGCTTGATGCTTAGCCCCCCCCAGATGGCAGATGAGTCCTTGCTATCACTGCAGCCCCCAATGGGGCTTGTTTTGTTATGAACCAAGCTAAATAAATGATTTATATCGCCTGATTGGTGAGTTGATAGCCTTTTGGAACTTAGTACATTGCCCGCGATAACAACGCAGACTCTCATCTAAAGGGATAAAAATGAACTATCTGGGTACAAGGTTGCTGCTTCTGGCAGCACCGGGCCTGCTCGCCACTTCGGCGCTGGCCAATTACTCCCCCACTGACTGGCAAGCATACCGGCTGGACAGTGAATCGAGCCGCCAACTGAGCGATCGGATCACCGAAGTCAACTACGAGCTCAGCGCCCGTAATGACAATGCCCCCTATCAGCAACTGCGGGTCTATCGCCGCTTCGACTGGAGCGGTGCCAATCTGACCGCGCTGGCAGAGCAGCAGTGCGGCAAACCGCAGCTCAAAATCGAGCAGGGTTGGCAGATCCGCTACCTCCTCTGCGAGCAGGTAGTGCCGGTAGGCAAGGCCATCCCGGCCAGCAGCTATGACTTTGGCTACGGCATGAAACAGGGCCGCTGGGAACCGCTGACGGGCACCCCGACCGCCCCGCGTCAGGATCGTCTGTCATTGGCCGAGCGCATCATCCTGAGTCACAGCGAGCAGGAGCTGGATCGCTGCAAGCTCAATGCCCAGGGCCGCTGTACCGAACAGGTTTGGCAATATCAGCCGCAAAACTGGCAGCAACTGAATGTACTGGAAGAGTCCCCCAACGAGCGGAATGGCCGCCTCGAGCAGATCTTCTTCCGCCTGCAACCTGTGGCCGGTAGTCAGGCCGCCCGCCAGGTGAAAGAGCTCCACGTCTGGCGCCAGTACAGCTGGCAACTGGATCAGGCCAAAACCCAGCAGGAGTGTGATGAACCCCAGACCCGCCAGGAAGGGGACAAGACCATCAGCTACCGGGTTTGTCGCCAGACCCTGCCCGCCGGTAGCAAGGTGCAGGTGGTACTGAAAGACTCCGGCTATCAATACCCGGTCGGTAGCAGCGAATGGCAGACACTGCCGGAAACTGACGAGTGGCAAGAGAGCCGGGTGCTCAATCGCCCCATAGTGCTGGCCAGCAAGGAGGAGCAGATCGACTGCCGCCGCGCCGATGGCCGCGCCTGCTCCGAGCCGGAACAACCGAGCACGGACCTGCTGGATGCCGACGCCGCCAAGATAGTGCAGGATGCCAGCGGCCAGCCCGCTCCCGTCTGGCAGGAAAACTATGGCCACGATGACACCAAGCTGCTAGCCGTGTCGCGCGGCATCCAGAGCCTGCTGGCGGCCAATCAGCCCGCCCATCCGGCCATGAAGCTGCTGCTCGAATATGTGCGCGCCCACAACTATCACAACTACGGCAAGCACAAGGAAGACGGCCCGGCCGCAGCCGAGGCACTGGCCAAGGCGCTGACCGCGCTCGGCGCCCATCCACGGCTCTATCCGAAGCAGGTCAGCGATGAGGTGGGAGCCGTCATGGGCGCCTGGAGTATCGCCCTGCATGGCCAGTTCAAGAGCCCGGCGGTGCAGAGCCGGTTTGGTACCCTGCTCGGCCAGTTCAACCAGATGCTGGCCTACAGCACCCAGCATGCCCGCGAGATCAATGGTCAGCACGCCTGGGCAACCGGTCTGTTCGATCTGCTCAACTTCCTCGACTTCGCCAGCGACTACAGCGATGCCTTCGCCGACGATTTCCGCCAGCAGGATGCCGAGCTGCGCAAACAGCTGCACGCCCTTGGCATGAGCGAGCTGTCGCTGTGGCAAGAACGGGATGGTCCGGATCTCTTCCTGCTCAGCAACGTGCTGGATGCCTATACCCGCCTCTACCGGGTCACCCGTTATACCCGTCCCGACGAGAGCGAAGGCTATCGCAAGCTGCTGGATGACTCCGTCATCTCTCTCATCCGTCATCATGACCTGATCCCCGGCGGTCAACAGAGTCCGGCCCTGCTGGAAGACATGTCACTGACCCTCTCCACCTACTATCTGACCTACACGGATCGCACCAGCGAGGCCTGTATCAGCGGTGACTTTGCCGGACTCTGCACCCCGATCCGAGTGGAAAACGTGCTGCCGTTCGAGCACACCTGCTCGCCGACCCTGCGCCTGCGAGCCCAGGATCTGAGCCAGGATCAGGCCAACGGCATCTGCCTCGAGCTGGGCGCCGAGGAGCGGCAGTTCCATCAGCAGATGGAAACAGGCTGGCCGCCGGTGGCGGATGACAACAACGAGGTGCTGGAGCTGGTGATCTTCAACTCCTCCGCCGACTGGAAGCGCTACGGCGGCGCCCTGTTTGGTGGTGTCTCCACCGACAACGGCGGCATCTACATCGAAGGGGATCCGGCGCGTCCCGGCAACCAGGCCCGCTTCTTCGCCTATGAGGCGGAGTGGAAGCGCCCGGCCTTCCAGGTGTGGAACCTGCGCCATGAGTACGTGCACTACCTGGATGGTCGTTTCAACCAGTACGGCAGCTTCGGTCACTACCCGCTCAACCGCACCACCTGGTGGTCGGAAGGGCTGGCGGAGTTCATCGCCCACGGTCAGTGTTTCGCCCGCGGCATGGATAACGTCTCGGATCGCCCGGCGGCCGAGCGACCGAGCCTGGCCGACATAC
The DNA here is from genome assembly GCF_963878295.1 of Aeromonas sp. HMWF014. Taxonomy (NCBI): domain Bacteria; kingdom Pseudomonadati; phylum Pseudomonadota; class Gammaproteobacteria; order Aeromonadales; family Aeromonadaceae; genus Aeromonas; species Aeromonas sp. HMWF014. The sequence continues at coordinate 3,796 of NZ_CAWNYS010000301.1, forward strand.
TGCACCTGGATTACGACAAGGGTGGCGATATGGTCTACTCCTGGTCCTATACGGTGCATCGCTTCCTGAACGAGACCGGCCGCGGCGCCAGCTGGCTGGCCATGGCCCAAGCCCTGCGCAACCCGGATAAGCAGCAGGCGATGAACGCCTTCGAGGCCGAGCTGGATCAGTTGATCGCGAGCGAGAGCGAGGCCTACCAGAACTGGCTGAGCCGCGATCTGCTGCCCTGGTGGGAAGCCAACAAGGAGTCTGACGAGTGCAAGGCGAACGACTCATCCCACTGAGGATGAGACGCTAGCGACAAGGGGCAGCCACGGCTGCCCCTTGTTTTTATACGAGAGCTTTTTATCGGTGCAGGATCAACCGGTTAGCCAGCCACAGGATGCGACAACCTTTGCCCGAGTGATGCCATCGGCCGCTATCAAGCCTGACGCGCAGCGGTAACTTGTAATAGAATGACCCCCTGTCACCTATTACTTCAGATCTGAACCGCACCGCGCATGAAGAAGTTTGCCAAGATCCTCCTCGCCTGCTTTTGCCTGTTGCTGGTATCTGCCGCCATGCTGCTGGGCTACAGCGAGTGGACCATCTCGGATGCCCGTCATTACACCTATGACGACGTCGATGCGGTCCCCTACAACCGGGTCGCTTTGGTGCTCGGCACCTCCAAGTACCTGATAGGGGGCAGTCCGAACCACTACTTCAAGTACAGGATCAAGGCTGCCGCCGAGCTCTACAACAACGGCAAAGTGGACTACATCCTGGTCTCCGGTGACAACGCTACCGTGCAATACAACGAGCCACGCCAGATGCGGCGGGCCCTGATCCAGGCCGGCATCCCGGCCAAGGCCATCTACAGCGACTACGCCGGCTTTCGCACTCTGGACTCCATCGTGCGCGCCAAGGAGGTGTTTGGTCAGGCCCACTTCACCGTGGTATCGCAAGCCTTTCACAACGAGCGCGCTATCTTTATCGCCCGCCACTTCGGCATCGAGGCCGTCGGCTTCAACGCCAAGGATCCCAGCGCCTATCAAGGCATCAAGACCCGGGTACGCGAGGTATTCGCCCGCCTGATGGGACTGCTCGATCTCTACGTGCTGGACAAGGGGCCCAAGTTCCTCGGCGAGCCCATCGTCATCGGCGGCCCCACCCCTTGCCAGACCCTGAGCACCATAGGTGCAAGCCAGCCCTGCCTGCCCGTCCCGCCGGTTGCCCCTGCCACCAGCGCGGCCACCGCAAGCAAAGAGGCCGATACCGCCAGCGCTGCCGCAGCAACCAGTGCGCAGCGCTCGACCAGCTCTGCCATGGCAACCCGTGGCGCAGCCCCCGCTTCAACGCCCTGACAAGACACAAACAAGAGACCCGCCATCAGACGGGTCTCTTTCATTTGGCTGCGTGCACAATCCTGCCGACGGTCATGCCAGCGCGGCACGATAGCGGCGTGCCACCTCGTGCCAGTCGATCACCTGATAGAAGGCGGCGATGTAATCGGGCCGCTTGTTCTGGTACTTGAGGTAATAGGCGTGCTCCCACACATCCAGTCCCAGTATGGGCACATGGCCCTGCATCAGGGGGCTGTCCTGGTTGGCGCTGCTCTCCACCCGCAATCTTCCCTCCTCATCCACCACCAGCCAGGCCCAACCGCTGCCAAACCGGCTTAGTGCCGCTTGGGTAAAGGCCTGCCTGAAGACCTCCAGTCCGCCCAGATCCCGATTGATCGCCTCCGCTAGCTCGCCGCTCGGCTCACCGCCGCCGTGTGGGCTCATCACCTGCCAGAACAGGCTGTGGTTGGCGTGACCGCCACCGTGATTGCGCACCGCCCCCTGCACGTTCACCGGCAGGCTGTCGAAACGGGCAAGCAGCGCCTCCACCGTCAGGGCCGCCAGCTCGGGGAGATCGGCCAGGGCGGCGTTGAGGTTGGTGATGTAGGTCTGATGGTGACGACTGTGATGGATCTCCATCGTCAGCGCGTCTATGTGGGGTTCCAGCGCGTCGTAGCCGTAGGCAAGGGCTGGCAGGGTATGACTCATGATCACCTCTTTTTAGTGTGATTAATGCAGTTGATAGGTTGGCTCGGTCTGACACAGACACTGACCGAGACAGCGCTGAATAGCATCCTGGGTGCCATGTTTGCGCACGAAGGCGAGCAGCTCGGTGCGGGTGCTACGGGTGTGGCGCAGGGCCGCATCCCTCAAGGGGCCAGGGCTGGCGGGGGACTGGCTGGTGGCAAGCAGACAGTCGTGGATATGGCACAGCAGATCGGCGGCACGCTCCGGCAACGCCATGGCCACCAGCAGATCCGCCAGATTGTGGTGAGCCACCACCAGCGCGGCCACCGCCTCGTCTGCATCGTGCCAGCAGGCCAACTGCTGGCGCGCCAGCCACAATGCCTGCTGGTAATAGGCAAGCGCCTTGGCGTGCTCGCCGGCATCGAAGTGGCGATTGCCGCTCAGGGTCTGCACTTTCCAGTTCACCATGCTGCTGTCGGCGTCGCTCGAACCGACCCATCCCTTCACCCAGGTTCCCGTCATGATCTTAACCACCCAAATGATAATAATTATTATTTAACTTATATAGGGACCGAACACAAGGGATACCTGTGCCAGCTCCCCCCACAGCACTGCCCATATGGGTAAGGCTTTTTTGAATCTGTCTGTTTAGTGATCACTTGCACAGATACAAGCGCCCCTATTCGCCATGCTGGTTGGCACTGGCATGAGGCCGGTGGCTGTCGGAGCGGCAGCCTGTTTTCACAAGGATGATGACGATGAAAAGATGGCTATTGGTGCTGCTGTGCGCCCTGCCCATACTGGGCCAGGCGGCAGGTTATACCCAGACCCGTTACCCCATAGTGCTGGTGCACGGGCTGTTCGGCTTCGACAGGTTGCTCGGGGTCGATTACTTCTACGGGATCCCCCAGGCGCTGACCCGGGACGGCGCCCGGGTCTACGTGGCCAAGGTCTCCGCCACCGAGAGCTCGGAGCGGCGCGGTGAGCAGCTGCTCAAGCAGGTGCAGCAGGTACTCGCCATCACGGGGGCTGACAAGATCAATCTCATTGGCCACTCTCACGGCGGCCCCACCATACGCTATGT
>NZ_CAWNYS010000301.1:6898-13329 GCF_963878295.1 Aeromonas sp. HMWF014
GGTGGCCGCTGCCTCGGCGCTGTCCGGCGTCATCTCATTGCTCTCCGGTGCCAGCCAGCTGCCACAGGATCCCCTCGCCACCCTCGATGCCCTGACCAGCGCAGGTGCCCAGCGCTTCAACCAGCGCTACCCCGAGGGGTTGCCCGACCAGTATTGCGGTGAAGGGCCGCTGCAGGCCGCCAACGGCGTCTACTACTTCTCCTGGAGCGGGCGCGGCAACATGACCAACATACTGGATCCGGTGGATCCCGCGCTGGCACTCACCGGCAGCTTCTTCAGCGAGCCCAACGACGGTCTGGTCGGGGTGTGCAGCAGCCATCTTGGCAAGGTGATCGGTACCGGCTACCGAATGAACCATCTGGACGAGGTGAATCAGTCGTTCGGCATCCACCACCTGTTTGAAACCGATCCTGTCACCCTCTATCGCCAGCACGCCAATCGCTTGCAGGGGCTGGGACTATGAAAAAATCCCTGCTAATCGCCGTGTCCCTGGGGGCTGCCCTGCTACTGGGGGCCGTCCTGTTCTCGCCCGACCCGCAGCCAGATCTGACGGCGGCCCCCGAACAGGGGGCCCTGCGCCACCAGCTGGCCCAGCGTCTGGAACGGGGGGAGACGAACGCAGAGGACGAGCTGCTGGCCCGCTACCAGAGCTTTCTGGCGGCGGAGGGCAGCCTGACGGCACCGGCGGATCCTGGCCTCGCCAGCCTGCTGGTGCTGTTTGACGAGCGCGAGCAGCTGCGCCAGCAGAGCTTCACCCCTGCCGAGCAGGAGCAGCTGTTTGCCGAAGACAGGTTGATGGAACAGTGGACCCTGCGCCGCAAGGCGCTGGCAGAGACGAGCGAGGCCGACAAAAAAATGCTGGCCGATGAACTCGATCTCTGGCTGGCGGAACAGCCCCAGTGGTTCAGGGAAGCCGAGGCCAATAGCCGCCTGCTCGGTGATCTGCAGGCGTTGGAGCCACTGGCGCCCGCCGAACGCGACGCCGTGCTGCTGGAGAGGCTGGGACCTGAAGCGATGGATCGGCTGCATCAGCTGGAGCAGGGCTGGCAAGGGTTTGAACGACAGCTAGCGGGCTATCTGGCCGAACTCAAGCCCCTGCCCGCCCTTGTTCGTGCCGAACAGCAGCAGGAAATACTGGCCCGCTGGTTTCCCGCCGAGCAATGGCGGCGGGTAGAGGCGTTGACCCGGCTGCAGTTCGGGGAACAACCATAAACAACAAGGGGGCCCCGACGCGGCCCCCTTAGTTCATTCTGCAACCGCACTCATTGCGGCTTGTTGGCACCGGGCAGTGGCTGCCAGGTGAGGCGGGTCACTTGCGGGCCCTGCACCTCGCACTTGAGGCTAAGATCCTGCCACCCCTTCTCCTGGCGCAGGGAGACTTCCCCCTCGATCCCCTGATCGCCAATCTTCAGCATCTCCTGCTCGAAGATCACCTTGTCACCCCTGGCGAGCTCCATCAGCCTGCCATTGCAGAGCCAGTGGGCGAGATCCGCCCCCTTCAGCTTGACCTCCCCCTTGGCCGCCTTCTGCTCGACCGGGCTCGGGGCAAATAGCTTAGTCAACTCGGCGGCCCGTTTGGTGAGCCAGGCTTCGCGCTGCTGCATGCCCATCTTGCTGACGAACTCGGCCGGCTGGCCCTTGTCGTCCAGCCAGTGGGTAAGCGTCCCCTTCTCATCGAAGGCGAACTGGGCCGCGGGCTCCTTCACCCCGAACAGTTTGCCCCCCTTGAAGTAGTAACGGCTCTCCCCTTCCAGCTTGCCCTGCTCGTTCATGATGGGCACGGCTATGATGACGGGGAAACCATCGATCCAGGCCTTGATGTCGACACCATCATGGCTGAACAGGCGAGTGTCGAGGGCGTTCTCAGCCCCCCGCTCCATCAGGGTGAACTGCTCTGCGAGAGAAGCAGCCACAGAGGGCAGGGAACAGATCCCCAGCCCCAAGCCCAGACTCAGGGCGATCACTGTATTGCGCATTAAGTGTCCTGTGATTGGCCAATAGGCCAAGGTTAACTTTCTACCAACCAGGCCCGCAACCCCTCCCTGTGCTTCTCGCTCAGGGGGAGGGACTGGCGGGTCTGATAGTCAAAATGGATCAGGGTCGTCTCGGCGGTGACGGCCAGCTCGCCGCCCTGCCAGGCTTCCTGCCAGAGCGTGAAAGAGCTGGAGCCAATGCGACGCACCCCGGTTTTGATCGCTACCTGCTGGCCATAAAACAGCTCCCGTTTGAACTGCACCGTGTAACCCGCGATGATCAGGTGCCAATTATGCACATCCAGCTCGGGGGAGAAGATGCGAAACAGGGGATCCCTGGCCGCTTCGAACCAGACCGCCGGCACCGTATTGTTGATGTGACCGAGGGCATCTGTCTCTTGAAAACGGGGTTGGATCTGCATTTCCAGCATGGGCGACTCCTTGTCAGCAGGGGCTTGGTAACTAGCCATCATCAATGAATCAAGATGTTACCTGATATCCAGTCCGAAAAGACAGGGTACTGCGCTTTCCCCCAGCGCTGGCCAATCTGTGTCGCAACCCCCGCACTGCCATTGGCTCAGGACAAAAAATTCCCGCACACCCGGGTGTGCGGGGTTGTCAGGTCGGCCTTAACTCATCAGATCAAAACGGTCCGCATTCATCACCTTGTTCCAGGCACTGATGAAATCGCAGACGAACTTCTCCTTGTTGTCATCCTGGGCATAGACCTCGGCGTAGGCACGCAGTATCGAGTTGGAGCCGAACACCAGATCGATCCGGGTCGCCGTCCATTTCACCTTGCCGCTCTTGCGATCGCGCACCTCATACAAACGCTCTCCCGCTGGGTGCCAGGTGTTGGCCATGTCGGTGAGGTTGACGAAGTAGTCGTTGGTCAAGACCCCTTCTCGCTCGGTAAAGACACCATGCCGGGTGCCGCCATGGTTGGTACCGAGCACCCGCATGCCGCCCACCAGTACCGTCATCTCATGGGCCGTCAGCCCCATCAGCTGGGTGCGATCCAGCATCAGCTCCTCCGCTGTGACCGCATAGTCCCCCTTCAACCAGTTGCGGTAACCGTCAGCCAGCGGCTCAAGCACGTCGAACGAAGCCACATCGGTCTGGGCCTGACTGGCATCTCCACGACCCGGATTGAAGGGGACTGTCACCTCGACCCCGGCGGCCCTGGCCGCCAGTTCAACCCCCAGATTACCCGCCAGCACTATCACATCTGCCACGCTGATCTGGCTGGCGGCAGCAATGGATTCCAGCACCTTGAGCACCCGCGCCAGTCTCGCAGGTTCATTGCCTTCCCACTCCTTCTGCGGGGCCAGCCGGATACGGGCACCGTTGGCACCGCCACGCAGATCCGAGCCCCGGAAAGTACGGGCGCTGTCCCAGGCGGTAGTGACCAGTTCGCTGATGGAGAGGCCACTGGCGGCAATCTTGGCCTTCACCACCGCCACGTCATAATCGGTACGCCCAGCGGGAACCGGATCCTGCCAGATCAGCTCTTCAGCCGGCACATAAGGCCCCACATAGCGGGTTTTCGGCCCCAGATCCCTGTGAGTCAGCTTGAACCAGGCACGGGCAAAGGCGTCAGAGAAACGGGCCGGATCAGCGCGGAAACGCTCGGCTATCTTGCGGTACTCGGGGTCGAACTTCAGCGCCATGTCGGCGTCGGTCATGATGGGATTGTGGCGAATGGCGGGATCTTCCGCATCCACCGGCTTGTCCTCCTCCCGTATGTTGACGGGCTCCCACTGCCAGGCACCGGCCGGGCTCTTTTTCAGTTCCCACTCGTAGTTGAACAGCAGGTAGAAGTAGCCGTTGTCCCAACGGGTGGGGTGGGTGGTCCAGGCCCCTTCAATCCCGCTGGTCACCGCATGGCGGCCAATGCCGCGCTGGGTCTTGTTGATCCAGCCCAACCCCTGATCCGCGACATCGGCGCCTTCCGGCTCGGGCCCGAGCAACTTGGCGTCTCCATTGCCGTGGCACTTGCCTACCGTGTGTCCCCCGGCCGTCAGGGCGACTGTCTCTTCGTCATCCATCGCCATGCGGGCAAAGGTAACCCGCATGTCCTTGGCTGTCTTCAACGGATCCGGATTCCCATCCACCCCTTCCGGGTTGACGTAGATGAGACCCATCATCACTGCCGCCAGCGGGTTGGCCAGATCCCGCTCGCCAGAGTAACGGCCACCGGGCTTGCTGCTCGGTGCCAGCCACTCCTTCTCCGCTCCCCAATAGATGTCTTTCTCGGGGTGCCAGATATCCTCGCGGCCAAAGGCGAAGCCGAACGTTTTGAGCCCCATGGACTCATAAGCCACGGTGCCGGCCAGAATGATCAGATCAGCCCAGCTGATCTTGTTGCCGTACTTTTTCTTGATGGGCCACAGCAGGCGCCGGGCCTTGTCCAGGTTGGCGTTGTCAGGCCAGGAGTTGAGAGGAGCAAAACGCTGATTGCCGGTACTGCCACCACCACGACCATCGGCGATGCGGTAGGTACCGGCCGAGTGCCAGGCCATACGGATCATCAGGCCGCCATAGTGGCCCCAGTCTGCCGGCCACCAATCCTGGCTGTCGGTCATCAGGGCGGTCACATCCTGCTTGAGGGCCGCCATGTCGAGCTTCTTGAGCTCTTCCCGGTAATTGAAACCGGGCCCCAGCGGATTGGTCTTGGTATCGTGCTGATGGAGAATGTCGAGGTTGAGGCTTTTTGGCCACCACGCCATGTTGGCTTGCTCGCCGGAGGTGGTACCACCGTGCATGACCGGGCATTGTCCTTGGGAACGTTCTGAATTGTTGCTCATCGTTTTCCTCATTTGCTCTGCTGTCCATAACCTCAACCAGCATGGCACTTTGGAATTGAATGTCCAATGAACTGCGACCTGCCGACCCATCGTAAAAACCGCAATCAAGACAGGATGACGATCTGCCGAAAGCGCCCCTACAGGTACAAGGTGGGGCGAGCTCGGTTCAACCCGCAACACGTGCGTCGCACTTACTCAGGCCTCAGCCAGGCACTGCGAAAATCGAACCAGCCGAGCGCAGTCATGCGCACCCCGTGTACCCCGACCCGACTCTCCAGCTCCAGCCAGTGATGAAACAGGGGCACAAACCAGCCCTGTTGCTGCACCCGGGCCAGCAGGGCGCGCGGGCCTGGCTCCTCACCGCTGGCACGCCACTGCGTCAGACCCTGCCACAGGGGTCGCTGGCTTGCCCACACTTTACGCAGCAGCGGCGTGCCCAGCAGCCAGGCGTAGGGGGCGAAGGCGTGCTCGTGTTCCAGGTTGAGGCTGCCGAGCCAGAGGTCCACGTCTTCATCCGCCCCGCTCACCCAGCGGCCGTAATCCAGGGTGCGCACCTCGAGCCGGATCCCCTGTTCCGCCAGCAGGCTGGTCATGGCCACGGCGCACTCGTTGAACTCCGGATGCTGGTTGAAACAGGCCAATACCAGGGTCGCTGGCAAGCGTGCCGGCGTTGGCAACGGCGCAGGCAGGGCCTCACGCCAGTGAGGCAGCAGGCCGAGGGCACTGGTCCAGCCCCGCTGCAACTCGGGGGTGACACGCCCCATCAGGGCGACCGGATTGAGCTGCTGGCCGAGCCACTGGCGCAGGACGGGATCCTGCAAGGATCCGGAACGATCGTCCTGCAGCAGGAAATAGCAACCCGATTCAAGCTCCGACTCGCCACGCATGGTACCCAGCTCCGGGCGGTCACGGCCCAGCTGCAGGTGGGTCTCCAGTCGATCCGCCAGATCCGGCAACATCCAGATGTCGATCTCGTCGAGCAGGGCGCGCAGACCGAAGTAGTCGTCGAAGGCCGCCAGACACAGGTGCAGGGGGTCGTTGGCCGCCACCTTGTAGGGGCCGGTACCGACCGGCTGCAGGGCAAAACCCGCCTCTCCCTTGAGTTCGCGCGGCAAGATGGCGGCTACCGGCTCGGCCAGCAGATGGGGCAGCAGGGGATCCGGACTATCGAGATACATATCCAGGGTGCGCGGCCAGGGGCTCTCCAGCCGGGCCAGATGGGCAAACAGCGGGCGATCCTGCAGGGCCAGCAGGCTCTCGATCACATCTTCCACCCCCAGCTCGCGCCCATGGTGAAAACGCACTGCCGGGCGCAGGTAAAAGCGCCAGTGACAGGGGCCGAGGCACTCCCAGTGGTGGGCCAGATCCGCCTCTATTTCCCCATTTTCCTCATTTCGTCGGGTCAGACCGTTGAAGAGCTGGCGGCTCAGGTGGATTTCGGAGCGGCGCATGGGGCCGGTCGGCAGCAACTGGGGCAACGGCCGGTAGTAGGGCACCCGCAGGATCTGGCGCCCTTCCCGGGTGGCCTGACCGAGCTGCTCGATCAGCAGTGGGGTAAGCAGATCGAGGCGATCTTCCGCCAGTCGCACCGCCTGCGCCAGCTGGCCCTGACTCAGCAGATCCCGCAACCGGCGCCGGGTCAGGCTCTCCT
>NZ_CAWNYS010000301.1:13339-16585 GCF_963878295.1 Aeromonas sp. HMWF014
ACACCAGCCGTGAGCGCCGTCCCCTGCCCGCCTCGGCCGACCAGCTGAGCCAGCCCTGATCCTGCATCCGCCGCAGCAGCAGACGGGCATTGCGCGGGGTGCAGCAGAGCAGATCCGCCACCTCGGCGAGACTGATCTCCCGCTCATCACTGCCAAGCAGCTGAGCGAGTCGTTGAAATTGCTGGTAGAGGCGACCGGTTGGCATAAAAGAGGAAATCCTATTGCTGTAATCCATCAGTTTTTACTTCCTCATTTTAGCTCAATACTGGTGGCGAACGTGAGAACCACAGCACAGGAGCACTATGATGAGCCAAGCCACCCCCCTCAAACCGAACCGGATCCAGCAGACCCTGCGTCGTTACTTCAAGCGGATCCTGCCCAAGCCGCTGGCCCTTATCGAGGATCCAATGCACCAGCTCAACCGCCTGATGCAGTGGGACATGCACCAGATAGACGACAAGGAGTATCGTCGCCGTCTCTGAGTGCCATCCCTCACACAGGTCGCTCAAGGGCCAGCGGGCACAATTGCGTTGCCGGATCTTGCTGTTTACATCGGCTACGGGCCTGATAGATTGGACGTCTATCCATCTATAACTGCGACAAGCAACATCCAACAAGGAGTGTGTGATGAAAGATGCGACCCTGGCCCTGCACCACGGCTTTTCCAGCGACCCCACCACCAAGGCGGTCGCTGTGCCTATCTACCAGACGGTGGCCTACGAGTTCGACAGCGCCCAGCACGGGGCGGACCTGTTCAATCTGGCGGTGCCGGGCAACATCTATACCCGCATCATGAATCCCACCAACGATGTACTGGAACAGCGGATGGCCGCTCTGGAAGGGGGGATTGCCGGTCTGGTGGTCTCGGCGGGTTCTGCCGCCATCACCTACGCCATCCAGGCGCTGACCGCCGCCGGTGACAACATCGTCTCAACGCCCCAGCTCTATGGCGGCACCTACACCTTGTTCGCCCACATGCTGCCAAGCTTCGGGGTCGAGGTACGCTTCGCCAAAGATGACAGCGCCGAGGCCATCGCCGCCCTCATCGACGACAAGACCAAGGCGGTCTACTGCGAGAGCATCGGCAACCCGGCGGGCAACATCGTCGATCTGGCCGCCTTCGCCAAGGTGGCCCACGCCCGTGGCGTGCCGCTCATCGTCGACAACACGGTCGCCACCCCAGTGCTGTGCAAACCCATCGAACACGGCGCCGATATCGTGGTGCACAGCCTGACCAAATATGTCGGCGGTCACGGCAACTCCCTGGGCGGCGTCATCGTCGACTCGGGCAAGTTCCCCTGGGCGGATAACGCCGAACGCTTCCCCCAGCTCACCCAGCCCGAGCCCTCCTACCACGGGGTGGTCTACACACAAGCCTTTGGCCCGGCCGCCTTCATTGGCCGGGTGCGCACCGTGCCCCTGCGCAATACCGGCGCGGCGCTGGCCCCCATGAACGCCTTCCTGCTGCTGCAGGGGCTTGAAACCCTGAGCCTGCGCATGGAGCGCCACGTGGACAACGCCCTCCAGGTCGCCCATCACCTCAAGCATCACCCGAAAGTAGCCTGGGTCAGCTACGCCGGTCTGCCGGGGCACCCCCACTATCTGCTGGCGGAGAAGTACATGGGGGGCCGGCCGTCGGCCATCCTCTCGTTCGGCTTGAAGGAGGGCTATGAGGCCGGGGTGCGTTTCTACGATGCGCTCAAGATTTTCAAGCGGCTGGTCAACATAGGCGACGCCAAGTCGCTGGCCTGCCACCCCGCCTCCACCACCCATCGCCAGTTGAGCGAGGAGGAGCAGGTCAGGGCCGGGGTCAAGCCGGAGATGATCCGCTTGTCGGTGGGGATCGAAGCGATCGAGGACATACTGGCGGATCTGGATCAGGCGCTGGAGGCCTGAGTCAGCCAACGAGAGAGCGGGCACTGCCCGCTCTCTTGTTGCGCCATGCCAGTGAACCAGTCACCTCCCCGACGCGTATACCGACTCCTGCCACCGAATCGAGGTTTCAATGATAATCCTGCACCACCTGAACAAGTCCCGCTCCCAGCGCATCATCTGGCTGCTCGAAGAGCTGGGGTTGCCTTACCAGATCAAGGCCTACCAGCGCGACGCCACCACCTTTCTGGCGCCGCCCGAACTCAAGGCCATCCACCCCCTCGGCAAGTCGCCTGTTATCGAGCTCGACGGCCGGGTGCTGGCAGAATCCGGCGCCATCACCGAGTACCTGATAGCCCGATACGCCCCCGAGCGACTGGCTCCGGCCACGGATAGCCCCGAGTACCCCGAATACCTGCAGTGGCTCCACTTTGCCGAGAGCTCAGGCATATTGCCGCTGTTGCTGGACATGTTCGTGCGCAAAGATGGCAGCCCGATGCGCTTCCTGCCGGACTACGCCAAAGCGGAGTGTGCCAAGGTGCTGGGTTATCTGAACGAGGTGCTGGCAAACCGCCACTATCTGGTGGGGGAGCGCCTCTCCGGCGCCGACATCATGAACTCCTTCCTGGTGGATCTGCTGGCCCAAGGCGGCCAGCTGGCCCATTTCCCGCACCTGCAAACCTACTGGCTGCGACTCAATACCCATCCGGCCCGCCAAAAAGCAGTGGTGCTGGAGCGCGAGCTGGATCTGGGCGCCTGATCCTCTGCCCTCAGCGCCTCACCCCAGAATGCAGCACGCCCCGACTATCGGGGCGTGTTCTTTTCAGCTCGTCAGCCAAATGATCAGAGGGCGTGGGAAAGGATCCGGGCGACCTTGTCCGGGTCTATATCCTGCTGCTCTCCCAGTGCCGTCAGGCCGAAGCGCTTGAGGTTGGAGCAGATGCCGGGGATGCAGCTCTCGCTCAGGCCGTAGTCGGCAAGACGGGTGCCCACCCCCATCTGCAGGAAGAACTGCTCGGTGCGGATGATCGCCTCCTCGATGCGCAGCGCCTTGTCCTCCCGGCTCGAATGCCACACCCGTTCGGCGAACTGGGCCAGTTTCTCCTGCTTCTGGGCCGCCTGCTCACGCAGCAGGGAGGGTAGCACCACCGCCAGACTCTGGGCATGATCCAGCCCATGCAGCGCGGTGAGCTGGTGACCGATGGCATGGGTGGACCAGTCCTGCGGCACGCCGCGGCCGATGAGACCATTGAGCGCCAGGCTGGCGGCCCACATCAGGTTGGCGCGCACCTGATAATTGGTGGGATCCACCAGGGCTTTGGGGCCGTTATCCACCAGCACCTGTAGCAAGCCTTCCGCCAGCCTGTCCTGCAC
>NZ_CAWNYS010000302.1:0-7732 GCF_963878295.1 Aeromonas sp. HMWF014
CCGCCTCTTCCAACGCCAGCACGCAGAGCATGGCGGTGAGACCGGCGGTGCCGATACACATGGCCTGCCGCTCATCCAGCCCGGCGGGCAACGGCACCAGCCAGTCACCCTTGACTCGCGCCTGTTCGGCCATGCCACCCCAATGGCCTTCACCCACGCCCCAGCCGGTCAGCACTACCTTGTCGCCAGGCTGGTAACGGCTGTCGGCAGATTCGAGCACGGTACCGGCGAAATCGATGCCGGGCACCAGCGGCCACTGGCGCACTATCTTGCCCTTGCCGGTGATGGCCAGTCCGTCCTTGTAGTTGATGGAGCTGTAAGCGACCGCCACCCGCACTTCACCTTCCGGAAGCTGGCTCTCTGCCAGCCGGGTCAGAGTCGGTACAGTCTTGCCGTCTTGATTTTCCAGTAACAGGGCCTTGAACATGGTTGCCTCTTTGATGACGTGTGAAACGGCGATCAGCTGCTTTGGCGCTTTTGCAATTCAAACTCGAGTGGCTGGGTGCACTCTTGCAGCGCCTCGCCAGCCAGCTTGCGCAGGATCAGCTCGGCAGCCATGCTGCCCATTTTGCGATAGGGAATATGTACCGATGTCAGAGCAGGATAACAGGCCTTGGCGACATCAGAGTCATCGAAACCGGCAATAGCCAGTTTGCCGGGCACGCTCAGGTGTCGCCGCTGACACTCGAAAAGCACGCCAGCCGCCAGCTCGTCGTTGACGCAGATCAGCGCGTCCAGCTCTGGCCAACGCAACAGAAACTCACCCAGCATGGCCGCCCCCGTGCTGAAACTGGGAGCCTCCGAGGTATTGATCACCATATCTGGCGAGAGATAGCTCTCCAGCATCGCCTGTTGCCAGCCGCGCATCCGCTGCTGCAGCATCCACTGCTCCTGGCGGGCACAGAGAAAACCGATATTGCGGTAGCCTCGCTCGATCATATGACGAGTCAACCGATAGCCAGCCTCCTGATTGGAGCCGCCTACACAGATATCCATGGGATGTGGCACCAGTGCTCCCACCTCGACTACCGGCAAGCGGCTCTGCCGCAACAGCGCTTTGTCATCTGGCGACTCAAGGCAACCCAACACGATCACGGCAGCCGGGTTGTACTGCAGCAGGTGCTCCAGCTGTTCGCTCTGCTGGCGCAGGTGTTGGGCATCTCCCAGCACCAGCTGATAACCGACCTTCATCAACCCAGGCTGCAATCCGGCCATCAGTTCGGCACTGGCGCGATCCAGCAGGCTTGGCACTATCACCAGAATGACATGGGAGGTACCCGAGGCCAGCGCCCCGGCCGCCCGATTGGGGATATAGCCGAGCTCTTCCACCGCGGCGTCGATGCGCTCGCGCATCTTGTCTGACACCAGCTCGGGAGTGCGCAGGGCCCGGGAGACCGTCATGGCACCCACTCCGGCCAGCTGAGCCACATCGTTGAGGGTCACCCGACCCGTGCTACGGCGCTTCTTTGCTTCTAACATCCATCCCATCCTCGACTTGCGGCAGCCCACTTTAAGACAAAAGTGCGGCACAGACTATTTGCTCAGGGCCGATTCTACCCTCTTTCCCGGATCACGGGGGCAAGATGACTCCCGTTAATGGATGAAATGATAGCGCTATCACAGTTTCATGTTAGCGCTACCTGATAGCGCTAACTTTCGCGATCATCCTCACAGTTTCCACGCAGCAAGATCGCTAGATTGGCGCCATCTTATCCAGCCGGACATTGCCATGCTGACCCAATTGCTGACCGAAGAGGTCATTTCCATCGAAGCGGGTGCCCGCGACTGGCGTCATGCCATCGAGCTCGCTACCGGCCCCCTGCTGGCCAACGGCACCATAGAGCCCTCCTACGTGGCGGCGCTGTTTCGCTCCCACGAGGAGCTCGGCCCTTACTACGTACTGGGCCCGGGCCTGGCGATGCCGCACGCTCGCCCCGAGGATGGGGTCAACCGGTTGGGTCTGGGGCTGACAGTGCTGAAAACCGGGGTCAATTTCGGATCTGAGGGCAATGACCCGATCCAGTTGCTGATCACCCTGGCCGCCAGCGACAGCAACTCTCACGTGGAGACCATTGCCCAGCTGGCCGAGCTGTTCATGAATGAAGAGGACGTGGCGGCCATCATAGCGGCCGACACCAAAGATGACATTTTGCGCATCCTGGCGCGTTACTGAACTGCGCCAAGGCGCCCTGACAAAGGAAGAGACGATGAAAATTCTGGTTGTATGCGGACACGGCCTGGGCACCAGCCTGATGATGGAGATGAGCATCAAGAGCATCCTCAAGGAGCTGGCCGTGACGGCCGAGGTGGATCACAGGGATCTCGCCTCTGCCGGCAGTGAAACCGCCGAGATGTTCGTGGCCACCCGCGACATCGCCGAGCAGCTCATCAGCATGGGGATCAACGGCCGGCTGGTGTCCCTAGACAACATGGTCGACAAGGCCGCCATGAAAGAGAAGCTCTCCATCGCCCTGCGCGAACTGGGCGCACTCTAAGGATCCACCATGCGGCCTGCGGGCCGCCTCTTCCATCTGATTGGAGCTGACCATGGAATTTTTCAATTTTCTGATGTTTGACGTGCTGTCGGAGCCCGCCGTGCTGGTCGGCCTGATCGCGCTCATCGGCCTGATAGCCCAGAAAAAACCCGTGACCGAGTGCATCAAAGGCACGGTCAAGACCATCATGGGTTTCGTCATTCTGGGGGCTGGTGCCACCCTGGTGGTGAACTCGCTGGGTGACTTCGCCGTCATCTTCCAGCACGCCTTCGGCATCAAGGGGGTGGTTCCCAACAATGAAGCCATCGTCTCCATCGCCCAGCAGTCGTTCGGCAAGGAGATGGCGATGATCATGTTCTTCGCCATGCTGGTGAACATACTGATCGCCCGCCTCACCCCGTGGAAATTCATCTTCCTGACCGGTCACCACACCCTCTTCATGTCCATGATGGTGGCGGCTATCCTCTCCGCCGGTGGCATGAGCGGCATACCGCTGATCGCGGTCGGCAGCCTGGTGGTCGGCGTGACCATGGTGCTGTTCCCGGCCCTCGCCCACCCTTACATGAAGCAGATCACCGGCTCCGACGAGGTGGCCCTGGGCCACTTCTCCACCATCTCCTACGTACTGGCCGGCTGGATCGGTGCCAAATTCGGTAACAAGGCCCACAGCAGTGAAGAGGTGCAGGTGCCCAAAAGCCTGCTGTTCCTGCGCGATACCCCGGTGGCCATCTCCTTCACCATGGGCATCATCTTCCTCATCACCTCCGCCTTCGCCGGCCCCGAGTTCGTCACCAGCGTCGCCAAGGGCAAGCACTGGTTCATGTTCTCCCTGATGCAGTCCATCACCTTCGCAGCTGGCGTCTACGTCATCCTGCAAGGGGTGCGGATGGTGATCGCCGAGATAGTGCCGGCCTTCAAGGGGATCTCCGACAAACTGGTACCGAACGCCAAACCGGCGCTCGACTGCCCCATCGTCTTCCCCTACGCCCCCAATGCGGTGCTGATCGGCTTCCTGTCTAGCTTCACCGCCGGTCTGGCAGGCATGGTGCTGCTCTATCTGCTGGGACTGACTGTCATCATCCCGGGCGTAGTGCCACACTTCTTCGTCGGCGCGGCGGCCGGGGTGTTCGGCAACGCTACCGGTGGCCGTCGCGGTGCCCTGCTTGGCGCTTTCGCCAACGGCCTGCTGATCACCTTCTTGCCGGTGTTCCTGCTGCCGGTGCTGGGCGATCTCGGTTTTGCCAACACCACCTTCAGCGATGCCGACTTCGGCGTGGTAGGCATACTGCTTGGGCTGATCGTTCGCTAATCCCGGCCATTGTCAAAAACAAAACGGAGCGCATCGCGCTCCGTTTTTTTCGTGCCCATCCGCCCGGATTCAGTCGTTTTCCAGGTTGGCAAGGCAGTGGGAGAGGGTACGGGCCAGCGCCCCCTGATTGCGCAGCACCACGGCGTGGGCCTGTTCGCCCATCTGACGACGCTCGCTTCCATCGGCCAGCAGCGCGCTCACCTTCTCCCCCAGCGCGGCAGCATCGTCTACCAGGGCAGCACCACCCTGAGCCACCAGCTGGCGGGTGATGTCACTGAAGTTGAAGTAGGCGGGACCGATCAGACAAGGCTTGCCCAGCGCCGCCGGCTCCAGCAGGTTGTGGCCACCCACCTTCACCAGACTGCCGCCGACAAACGCCACATCGGCCGCCGCCAGCATCAGCGGCAACTCGCCCATGGTATCGCCGAGATAGACCTTGTCCGTCTCGCGGATCGGGGCGTCGCCAGTACGGCGCACGCAGCCGTAAGGCGCGCACAATTCGGCCACCCGATCGAAACGCTCCGGATGGCGCGGCACCAGGATCAGCACAGCCTGCGGATGGTGTTGCAGCACCTCGTCAAACGCCACCAGCACCTGCTCGTCCTCCCCCTGATGGGTGCTGGCGGCGATCCAGACCGGCCTGTTCTGTCCCAGGCGCTGGCGCAGGGCTCGGCCTCTGGCCTGCACCTCGTCCCCCAGCTGGAGGTCGAACTTGATGGAACCGGTCACCGCCAGTCGCGCGCGGTCGATGCCAAGACGGGCGAAACGGTCGGCGTCATCCTGATGCTGGCAAAGCAGATGGGTCAGCGGCCGGCTGAGGGCGTCGAACGCTCCCTGGAAGCGGGCATAACGCCGGCAAGAGCGCTCAGAGAGACGGGCATTGATGATAGTCACCGGCAGGTGGCGCGTCTCACAGGCCACCAGCCAGTTCGGCCACAGCTCAGTCTCCATCACCCAAAGAGCGCGCGGCTTTATGCGCTTGAGGAAGGCGGCCACCGCCCAGGGGGAGTCGAGCGGCGCGTAGCGATGCACCACCAAATCGCCGAGTCTGGCCGCCTGTTCGGCGCCGGTGCGGGTGGTCGTGGTGAGCAGGATAGGCAAGTCCGGCCGCTCGGCCTTGAGGGCCCGGATAAGGGGCGTGATGGCCAGCGTCTCCCCCACGCTCACCGCATGGATCCAGAGCGGTGCCTCTTGCCCGCTAGCGGGCGTCCGTCCCAGATGCTCGGCCCAGCGCTTGCCAAAGCCGGGTTTGCCCTTCTTCGGCTTGTAGAGCGCCAGGAGCACCAGCGGCAACCCCAAGTGGATCAGCAGGTTGTAGAGCAGCCGAGAGAGCATGCTATTGCGGCTCCGAGCGCTTGCCCGGGTCGGAAACGAAGTGCGGTGGCTCGCCCACTTGCAACACTATCGGTTGAGCCGGCGACTCACCACACTCCAGCCGCCTGCCCGCCTTTATCACCTGTTCCGGCATCAGCTCGATCAGGCACTTGAGGTGGCCGAACTTGCAGGTGCGCTTGAAGCAGGGGCGACACGCTATATCGGTGTGGACTATCTCGACCCTGTCGGCCAACGGCGGCGTGTAGAGCGGCGAAGTGGAGCCATAAACCCCGATCAGCGGCCGGTTGAGGGCGGCGGCGATGTGCATCAGGCCTGAGTCGTTGGCGATGACCCGGCTGGCCAGCGCCATCAGGTCAATCGCCTCATACAGGCTGGTCTTGCCCGCCAGCACGTGGCAGTTGGGGCGCGACAAGGGGTTGATCCGGTCGCGAATGGTGTTGGCTACGGGCACATCCTTGCCGGAGCCGAAGATCCACACCTGCCAGCCCTCATCCAGGTGCTTCTGCGCTACCACGGCGTAGTGCCCTTCCGGCCAGCGCTTGGCCGGACCGAACTCGGCCCCGGGGCAGAGCACCAGCACGGGACGGGCGCGATCCAGACCGAGCCGGTCCAGCGCCTTGCCCTGATTGATGAGGTCAACATTGAGCGAGGGGCGGGGAATGGCGGGAATATCAGCCCGGCTCTTCATCTGCGCCTTGGGATAGGCCAGCGCCAGATAGGCTTCCACCATCAGCGGGAAGGCTGACTTGTTGCTGCGCAGGTCGTTGAGCAGGCCGAAGCGGTGCTCCCCTTTCCAGCCGGTGCGTACCGGGATCCTGGCGAACCAGGGGATCAGCGCCGACTTCATGGAGTTGGGCTGGATGATGGCCTGATCGTACTTCTCGGCCGCCAGCTGCTTGCCGAGGCGACGGCGCGCCAGCAACTTGAAGTCACCGTGGCCAAGGGACATGGTGATCGCCTTGTCCACCTCCGGCATCCGCTCCAGCAGGGTGACGCACCAGGCGGGCGCCATCACATGCAACTCGCTGTCAGGGTGATTGGCCTTGATCGCCTTGTAGAGGCTCTGGGACATCACCATGTCGCCGACCCAGGAGGGGCCGATCACCAATATCTTCATCTCACGCGTCTCTTGGGGCCAAGCCCTGCGGTTAATCATTACTGGCCGAGATTATGCCCGAAGAATGGCCCGAGAAATAACAGAAGATCCCCGTATCACACGCGCTCACGCCAAAAAAGAGTCTGTTTGAACACTACACACAGCGGGTGCCGGAACCATGCTCCGCCTGCCGTTTTAGGCTAGAATGGGCGCCAATTCGAGCATGGCCCGCCCGCCGGGCGCCAACAAGAGTCCTTAATCCGTGAAAAAACCGACCCTGGCGGCCGTCCTGATCGTCAAGAATGAAGCCGAAAACCTGAGAGCCTGCCTCGCCTCCCTCGATGGCCTGGTGGACGAGATCGTCATCATGGACTCAGGCAGTCAGGACGAAACCCCTGCCATCGCCGCCGAATTTGGCGCCCGCTTCTTCGTCAACCCGGTATGGCCGGGCTTCGGTCGCCAGCGCCGGCTCGCCCAATCCCATGTCCAGTCAGAGTGGGTGCTGTGGCTGGATGCCGACGAGCGGCTCACCCCTGAGCTGAAAGCGGCCATCGCCACCGTCATGGCCAACCCGGCCAGCGATACCATCTACTCGATCCCCCGCCTCTCCTGGGTGTTTGGCCGTTTCATCCGCCACAGCGGCTGGTATCCGGATCGAGTGCTGCGCCTCTACCCCAAGACACTGACCAGCTACAACGAGGTGCTGGTGCACGAAAAGGTGGAGGTGCGTGCCAACATGAAGATCGTCAATCTCCATGGTGACCTGCTCCACTTCACCTATCGGGATCTGGAGCACTATCTGGTGAAGTCCGCCAGCTATGCCAGAGCCTGGGCAGATCAACGCACCGCCCGTGGCAAGAAGGGCTCCCTCAGCCAGGGACTGGTGCATGCGCTGGGCTGCTTCCTCAAGATGTACCTGCTCAAAGCAGGCTTCCTGGATGGCAAGCAGGGACTCTTGCTGGCCATACTGTCGGCCCACTCCACCTTCGTGAAGTACGCCGACCTCTGGATCCGCCAGCAGCCGCAGGCGCCGGATCAGCCCCCCCGATAATCCCGACTGTCGAGCCAACCCCCATGATCAGACAGGGCCCCTCGGGGCCCTGTCTGCATCTGTCAGCGCTCTGTCCGCCAGAAGGGCGGTGCCCAGCGAGCGATCGCCGTCGCCATTGTCTTGGGATCGAGCTGGCTCATGTCTTGCGGATGATCGCTGTCTTCCGGCGGGCTGAACGCCAGGTGGCGCCCCTCGCTGTTGAGCGGACGCCAGCGCAGCGGGGTGGCCGAGCGGTGCGCCGGGAAGAACCCTACAGTGGGCACATCCAGCGCCGCCGCTATATGCAACGGCCCCGTGCTGCCCGCCACGAACAGGGCGGCATTGGCCATCACCTGGCAGAACGTGGGCAGCCCCTCGTCAGAGCGGTAGATCCAGCCGTTGCCGCCGTGGGCCAGCAGCTCGGCTGCCAGCTGTTCGGCGACCCTCTCCTCCCCCGGCCCCGCCGT
>NZ_CAWNYS010000303.1:0-3259 GCF_963878295.1 Aeromonas sp. HMWF014
ATGGAAGGCTATGCCGGTGCCCGCCAGAACATGCCGCAAGTGCCCTTTGCCTGGGCACCGGGCTGGAACTCCCCCTCCGCCTGGAACAAGTTCCAGGATGAAGTCGGTGGTCATCTGCGCGCTGGCGATCCGGGTCGCCGTCTGCTGGAGCCGGGTGAAGATACCCTCGGCTGGTTTGATGCCATACCGGCCCCCTTCGTGGCTCAGGAAGCCCTGCAGGTGGTCAACTATGACCAGCTGTTTGGCGGCGAGGAGCTCTCCGCTCGCAGCCCCGTCATCCAGGCCCGCATGCATGAGCCCGAACTGGTGCTGAACCCGGCCGATGCCCACCGCCTTGCCCTCAACGCGGGCCACCAGGTGAGCTTCTCCTGGGGTGGCAGCCACTGGCGCCTCAAGCTGCGGCTGAGCGATGCCCTGGCACAGGGCCTGCTGGGTCTGCCGCTCGGCGTCAACGGCCTGCCGACCGCGCTGCAACAGGTCTACATCAACAACCTGCAGGAGGCGATCGCATGAGTGATTCCCTGATGGCGCTGCTGATTGAAGTCGGCAAAGCGCTGATCGTGCTGGTGGGGATAGTAGGGGCAGGTGCCTTCATGAGCTTCATCGAACGTCGCCTGCTGGCGCTGTGGCAGGATCGCTACGGCCCCAACCGGGTGGGCCCGTTCGGCCTGCTGCAATTAGCAGCTGACATGGTCAAGATGTTTTTCAAGGAGGACTGGATCCCGCCGTTCGCGGATCGCCGGATCTTCATCCTGGCCCCCATCATCGCCTTCACCGCCTTTATTCTGGCGTTTGCCGTGGTGCCCATCACCCCCACCTGGGGCGTGGCGGATCTCAACGTGGGCCTGCTCTACATCCTGGCCATCGCGGGACTGGCAGTCTATGCGGTGCTGTTCGCCGGCTGGTCGAGCAACAACAAATACTCCTTGCTCGGCAGCCTGCGCGCCTCGGCCCAGACCCTCTCCTATGAGGTGTTCCTGGGGCTCTCCCTGATGGGGATAGTGATCCAGACCGGCAGCTTCAACCTGAGAGACATAGTCGAGGCACAGGAGGGCTTGTGGAACGTGGTACCCCAGTTCCTGGGCTTCATTACCTTCCTGTTTGCCGGTGTCGCCGTCACCCACCGCCACCCGTTTGACCAGCCGGAGGCCGAGCAGGAGCTCGCCGATGGCTATCACATCGAGTATGCGGGCATGAAATGGGGTCTCTTCTTCGTGGGCGAGTACATCGGCATAGTGCTGATCTCCTCCCTCATCGTGACCCTGTTCTTCGGTGGCTGGCATGGCCCCTGGTTGCCACCCTTCATCTGGTTTGCACTGAAGACCGCCTGCTTCATGGTGTTCTTCATCCTGCTGCGGGCCTCTCTGCCCCGTCCGCGCTTTGACCAGGTGATGTCCTTTGGCTGGAAAGTCTGCCTGCCGCTGACCCTGATCAACATGCTGATCACGGGTGCCGTGGTGCTGATGAGCGCGCAGTGAGGCCGGAATAGATATGAATATTGTGATGCCGTTTGGCTGGAACGTCTGCTTGCCTCGCGCCTTGCGCCCTACTCGGGATGCAAGACACTGGGGCTGTGGTGCTGATGAATGTGCAGTGAGGCACAACTATGAAAATTATTAGCATAATCAAGGGTATTGGTACCCAGCTTCGCAGTCTGGGCATGGTGTTTTCCCATGCCTGGCGCCCTCGCGAAACCCTGAGCTACCCGGAAGAGACTGTCTATGCCGCCCCTCGTTTTCGTGGGCGCATCGTGCTGACCCGCGACCCGGACGGCGACGAACGCTGCGTGGCCTGCAACCTCTGCGCCGTGGCCTGCCCGGTCGGCTGCATCTCGCTGCAGAAAGCAGAGCGGGACGATGGTCGCTGGTATCCGGAGTTCTTTCGCATCAACTTCTCCCGCTGCATCTTCTGCGGCCTGTGCGAAGAGGCCTGCCCCACCACCGCCATCCAGCTGACGCCGGATTTCGAGATGGGTGAATACCGCCGCCAGGATTTGGTGTACGAGAAGGAAGATCTGCTGATCAGCGGGCCCGGCAAATACCCGGATTACAACTTCTATCGCATGAGCGGGATGGCCATCGACGGCAAGCCGAAAGGGGATGCCGAGCACGAAGCCAAACCTATCGATGTCAAGAGCCTGCTGCCCTGAGGAGTCAATCATGGAACTGGCATTTTATGCCGCGGCCCTGGTCGCCGTTTACAGCACGCTGCGGGTGATCAGCACCAGCAATCCCATGCATGCGCTGCTCAATCTCATTATTTCGCTCATCGCCGTGGCCATTATCTTCTTCTGCCTGGGTGCCTCCTTCGCGGGGGCCCTGCAGGTGATCGTCTACGCGGGCGCCATCATGGTGCTGTTCGTGTTCGTGGTGATGATGCTGAACCTAGGGTCATCCCAGGATCAGGAGAAGAACTGGCTCACCCCCACCACCTGGGTGGGTCCCGGCCTGCTCTCTCTCATCCTGCTGGGCTTTCTGGCCTACGGCATCCTCGGCGTGACAGGGGGTCAGCTTGGCCTGACCGACGTCAGCGCGAAAGAGGTCGGCATCGCCCTGTTCGGCCCTTACGTGCTGGCGGTGGAGCTCGCCTCCATCCTGCTGTTGGCGGGTCTGGTGACCGCCTACCACCTGGGCCGTGAAGACAAGAGCGGGGAAGTGCTTTCCGTTCCCAAAACGGCCGGGCGCCCAGCACCAAGTCCATCTCAAGAAGGAGGTCAGCAATGAGTGGCATCCCCATGGAACACGGTCTGCTGCTGGCCGCCGTGCTGTTTTGCATCGGTTTGTGCGGTCTGCTTATCCGCCGTAACTTGCTGTTTATCCTCATGAGTATCGAGATCATGATGAATGCGTCCGCGCTGGCGTTCGTGGTAGCAGGCAGCCGCTGGGCCCAGGCCGATGGCCAGATCATGTACATCTTGGTGATTTCTCTGGCGGCAGCGGAGGCCAGTATCGGCCTCGCTTTACTACTGCTGCTCTATCGTCGTTACCACACCCTCAACGTGGACACTGTGAGCGAGATGCGCGGATGAGCCTCTTATACCTGACTTTTCTATTTCCGCTGCTGGGATGGCTGGTGCTGGCCTTCTCCCTCGGCCGTTTCGGCGAGCGCAGCTCGGCGCTCATCGGCGTCGGCAGCATAGGGTTGTCGGCCCTCACCACCCTGTGGGTCGGCATCGATTTCCTCAATACCATGCCGGTCGGCGGTGTCTACACCCAGCCCCTGTGGCAATGGATGTCGGTGGGCAGCTTCAATCCCACCT
>NZ_CAWNYS010000304.1:0-5863 GCF_963878295.1 Aeromonas sp. HMWF014
GGCGATCAGGATATGATCTGCGGTGTACTGCTCGCCATTGACCTCGATCGTGTTGCTATTGACGAAGCGGGCGAATCCTTTGACGACAGTGATCTGATTCTTGCCAAGCACGTTCTGATAGGACTGGTGGATGCGGCCAATATAGGCCTGGCGGGACTCGACCAGTTTGGCCCAGCTGAAGTGGTTGAGTGTGGTGTCGAAGCCGTAGTCGGCACCATATTTCAGGGCATCGGCGATCTGGCCGGCATACCACATGGCCTTCTTCGGCACGCAGCCTACGTTGACGCAGGTTCCACCCAACTCTTTGGCTTCAATCAGGGCGACTTTCTTGCCGTACATGGCAGCCCGGTTGGCCGAGGCGATGCCGCCGCTGCCGCCACCGATGGCGATATAGTCAAAATGCTGTGCCATTGCGAGGTTCTCCGCTCATTAAGAATGCAATCACAGCATGATGGGGATAAAGCGGCTGGCTCACAAGAGCCAGCGTTCAGTTATGTTGGATCGGCATACGGATATGGAACTGGGCGCCGTTGCCTGGCTCACTGACGCAGTTGATGCGGCCACGCAGCAGTTGTACCACCAGGTTGTAGATGATGTGGGTGCCGAGCCCGCTGCCGCCCTGGCCCCGCTTGGAGGTAACAAAGGGGTCGAAGATGCGCGGCAGTATTTCGGGCGGGATACCGCGGCCGTTGTCGCTGTAGTCGATCATCAGATCCTCACCTTGCTGCTCCACCTTGATGGTGATCTTCTTCGGCTTGTCCCAGTCATCAAAACCATGGTTGATGGAGTTGAGGATCAGGTTGGAATAGATCTGGGTGAAGCTGCCGGGGAAGGAGAAGATCGACAGCTTGGAATCGCACTGGATGTCCACCTCGCACTGGGCCTTCTTCAGCTTGTGGCCGAGGGAAACCACCACCTGATGCAGGTTGTCGGCGAGGTTGAAGTTGTAACGCGCCTCGGACGACTGATCGACCGCCACCTGCTTGAAGCTGGCAATCAGCTCCGAGGCGCGCCTCAGGTTGCCCTGCAGCAGCTGCATGGACTCGTCGAGATTGACGGTGAACTCGTTGAGATAGGAGCGGGAGAGCTGCTTGGAGTCGATGTGCAGCTTGAAGTCGGCCACCCGTTCCTGCAGATAGGAGGAGGCGGTCACACTGATGCCAATGGGGGTGTTGATCTCGTGTGCCACCCCGGCTACCAGCGAGCCGAGGGAGGCCATCTTCTCCGATTCCACCAGGGTCTGCTGCGCCTGTTTCAGGTCGTCGTAGGCCTTGCCCAGCTGATTGTTGGCGTCGCTCAGGCTGCGGGTTCGCTCCACCACCTTGCCTTCCAGCTGTTCGTTGAGGGAGATGATCTCCCGCTCTACCTTCTTGAGGCGGGTGATGTCATAGCCGAACCCGATCAGGTACTTGAGGTTGAGGCCCTCGTAGAAGGGGGCAAAGGTCCACTGCAACACCAGCTCATGGCCCTGCTGGTCATACATGATGATCTCTTTGTCCTCAATGGATCCGTGATCGGCCAAAATCAGAGCCAGCTCTTCACGCTGTTCCTGGCTGACGAACAGATCCAGCCAGTTGTGCTGCAAGATCTCCTGTTGGTGGTAGCCGGTCAGCAGTATGGCGGCCGGGTTGATGCTGGCGATGGTGAGGTTGGGTTCCATGCAACAGATGAGCATGTTGGCCGAGTTGATCAGGGTGGCGGAGAAGTCCCGCTCTTGTTGCAGCTGTTCCGCCGCCTGATGGCGCGCCGCAAATTCGTCGTTCAGCCGTGTTCGCATCTGGTTGAGGGTGGCGACCAGGGTATCCAGCTCATCGGGTTTCTTGCGGGGCAGGGGGCGCCCCTCCAGCGTCAGCTCGATGGCCAGCCGATCCAGATTGAATTTCTGGGCATAGTTGGCGATGCGGTTGAGGTGACGGACCACCAGATAGTAAATGATGAGCAGGATACAAAACGAGACCACCAGCGTCTTGATGGTCTGGGTGACCATGATGATCACGGATTTTTCGATCAGGCGCTGGTAGATCTGATCGAGGGAGGCGGCGACGAACAGCTTGCCGACCACTTCACCCTGATAGGTGAGATTGAATTCGCGGGAGATGTCATAGCTTTCACGTTCCACCCCCTGGATCAGCAACGGCACTTCCGAGTTGCCGAGCATCTCCTTGACCATCACGAACTGCATGTTGGGCAGGTTCATGATGCCTTCTATCTGTACCTTGACCTGCTCCTCGTCCAGGTTCCACAGACTGGCGGCGATGGGCTGCAGGAAGGAGGCTTCGATCTGGCCGATGCTGTCCTCAATGACGGCGACGTCCTTGCGGTAATCCCAGGCAAGTTGCAACACCGTAATGATCATCGCCAATACGGTACTGCACACCAGAATGTAGGAGAGCAGGCGGTATGAGAGCCCGTTACGGCCGATGGCCCTCGCGGTCTTGGAGAAAAGTCCTGACATGGCGTCCTTGCGGTCTGGAAATAATGCCATTTAGTTTAACTGCTTCATGTACTTATGTCGTGTGTCGTTAGTGGGATAAAAAAAGACCCCGAATCGGGGCCTTTTGCATTCAAGTCGGTAATCAATGACTCCCTTTCGCCTTGGGCGGAATGGATTCATCAAACACAGGCAAGGGTTTGTGCTCGGAGGCCAGGTAGGTGTAAATCACCGGCAGCACGAACAAGGTGAAGATGGTACCGATCGCCAGACCGGCCACTATCACTATGCCGATGCTGAAGCGCTGGGCTGCGCCTGCGCCCGCCGCGTAGAGCAGCGGGATCAGGCCCGCGATCATGGCCGCCGTGGTCATCAGGATGGGGCGTAGCCGCACCTTGGCCGCCTGCATCACAGCTTGGGTCCGGTTCAGACCGTTCAGTAGCTGCTCTTCTTTCGCCACCTCACAGATCAGGATCCCGTGCTTGGTAATCAAGCCTACGAGCGTGATCAGACCCACCTGGGAGTAGATGTTCATAGTGGCCAACCCCCATGCCAGTGCAATCAAGGCGCCACTGATGGCAAGCGGGACCGACACCATGATCACCAGCGGGTCACGTACCGATTCGAACTGGATGGCCAGCACCAGGAAGATGATGGCCAGTGCCAGTGCGAAGGTGGCATAGAGGGCGTTGCCTTCGGTCACGAACTGGCGAGCCTCACCCATGAAGTCGTAGCGATAGCCTTGCGGCAGCTTCTCTTCGGCTGTGGTCTTGAACCAGTTGATCGCGTCCCCCATGGCCACACCCGGTGCCGGTACGGCGCCGATGGTGGCGGAGTTCAGCTGGTTGAAGTGGGGCAGGGCACGGGGCTCGCCCACGACTTCGATGTTGATCAGGCTACCCAGCGGGATGGATCTGCCGTCGGCCGCACGCACGTAGTAACTCTTCATGGATTCCGGGTTCATACGGTATTTGCGCTCGACCTGGGGGATCACCTCGTAGGAGCGGCCATCCAGGTCGATGCGGTTGACGTAACCGTCCGCCATCATGGTGCCCATGGTGATGCCTATGTCCTGCATGGTGATGCCGTAGGCACCGGCCTTGTCCTTGTCGATCTTGATCCTCATGGTGGCGGAGTCGTAGTTCAGATCGAGATTCGAATAGACGAACTGGCCATTGGCCTGGGTGGCCGCCAGCATCTCGCTGGCGATCAGGAACAGGCTCTCGAAGCTGTTCGGGGTGGTGATGACGAACTGGATCGGCAAGCCGCTCGATGCACCCGGCAGTTCAGGGAACTGGAAGGTGGTGATGGCCATCCCGGGGATGTCCTTCACCAGGCCGGCGACCCGATCCAGCACCTCTTTCTGGCTCGCTTCACGCTGGCTCCAGGGCACCATAGAGGCGATACCAAATGCCTGATTGGCGTTGAATACCCCTGAGAAGACCTGGGAGTAGGCGATTTCCGGCTGCTCATCCAGGATCTTGTTCACGTCCGCCATGGTGTTTTCGATGTAGTCCAGGTTGGCGTTGGAGGGCGCAGTACCCAGCACCGCCATGACGCCCTTGTCTTCCGCCGGTGCCAGCTCACTCGGGATGAACTTGAACAGCAGCGGCAGGCTGCCGAATACGATGACGGCGAACACCAGGACCACGATGCGCTTCTGCATTACGGCGTGCAGCATAGTGCCGTAGCGTTCTGTCATCCGATCCAGCAGGTGGTGCACAGTGCGCTCGAACTTGCCTGGCTGCTCGTTGGCTTTGAGCATCTTGGCGCACATCATGGGTGACAGGGTCAGCGCTATGATGCCGGAGATGAATACCGCTCCCGCCAGGGTCAGCGCGAACTCCTTGAACAGGGAGCCGGTGATGCCTCCCATCAGGGCGATCGGCGCATACACGGCGGCCAGGGTGGCCGTCATGGCGATAACCGGCACGGCTATTTCGCGGGTCCCTATGATGGCGGCCCGGAAGGGTTCCTCCCCCTGCTTGATGTGGCGGTCGACGTTCTCCAGCACCACGATGGCGTCATCCACCACCAGACCGATCGCCAGCACCATGGCCAGCAGGGTCATCAGGTTTATCGAGAAGCCGAACAGGTCCATCATCATCACCACGCCGATGAGACTGAGCGGAATTGTGATGATGGGGATGATGACAGCCCGGAACGAACCGAGGAACAGGGTGATCACCACCAGTACGATGGCAGCCGCTTCCAGTATGGTCTTGATGACCTCGTGGATAGACTCGTTGATGGCAATGGTGGAGTCATAGAGCACGTTGACCTGCATGGTGCTCGGCATATTGCTCTTCAGGCTCGGCAGCAGTGCCAGCACATCGTGGGCAATGTTGATGGGGTTGGCCGTCGGGGCTGCGTTGACCGCCATGACCACGGCTTCGCGGCCGTTGGCACTGGCCCGGTAGATGTCGTGGCTCTTCTCCAGCGTCACCTTGGCGATGTCGGAGAGGCGGATCACATTGCCGTCACGGGTGGCAACCACCAGTCGCTTGAGCTCCTCTATGTTGCTGACCTGGGTCTCGGCATTGCCGTTGAACAGCGTGAAGTAACCCGTCGCCTGACCGGTGGCCGACTGATAGTTGTTGCTGTTGAGCACCGTCATCACGTCGCTTGAGGTCAGGTTGAAGGCCGCCATCTTGGCCGGATCCAGCCATACCCGCAGGGCAAACTCGACACCGCCGTAGAGATCTACCTTGGACACGCCGCCCACGGTAAACAGCTGCGGCTTGATGACTCGCTCCAGATAGTCGGTGATCTGGCTGGAGTTCAGCTCCGGGCTGGTGAAGCCGAGGTAGAGCACCGCCGTGGTGGAGCCGGTGGAGGAGGTAACCGAGGGGTCTTCCGCCTCTTTCGGCAACTGGGAACGCACCGAGTTGACCTTGGCCAGTATGTCCGACAGCGCGGCGTTCGGATCCGTGTTCAGCTTCATGAAGGCCGTCACGGTGGAGCTGCCGAGCTGGCTGGAGGAGGTCATGAAGTCGATGTTGTCGGCTTGCGCCACCGCCTGCTCCAGCGGTTGGGTGATGAAGCCCTGGATCAGGTTGGCACTGGCACCGTAGTAGCTGGTGCTGACCGTGATCACCGTATTGGTGACCTCGGGGTATTCCCGCACCTGCATCTTGAAGATGGCCTGAAAGCCCAGCAGGGCGATCAGGAAGCTGAGCGAGATCGCCAGCACAGGCCGTTTTATGAATATGTCAGTAAATCGCATTGCAGATCTCCGCGCTTACAGCATCGGGGTTTGTGCCGGAACGGCCAGGGCATCATTTTCGACAACGCGCACCTTGGTGTCGTTGCTCAGGCGAACCTGGCCCGACAACACTATCTCGTCCCCGGCCTTGATACCGGACAGCACATGTACGTCATTGCCGCGACGTTCTCCCGCCTTGACCACGACCTGCTTGGCCCGTCTCATGC
>NZ_CAWNYS010000305.1:0-1552 GCF_963878295.1 Aeromonas sp. HMWF014
TCTGAATATTGAAGAGGCGGGACTGACGGCTCGGGTGCAGGGCCATCCGGTGGATCTGCTGCAAGCGTGCACCTTGCCCGGCGCGGCCGATCTCTGGTGGATGAGCCAGTTCCTCGACTGCTTCAGTCACGAACAGATAGTCGCCATTCTGAACAGGATCCGGATGGCCATGCAACCCGATGCACGGGTTTGCATCCTAGAGCTGTTCTGGGACAGGCAGACCTTCGAGGCCGCCAGTTTCAGTCTCAACGCCACCTCCCTCTACTTCACCTGTCTGGCCAACGGTAACAGCCGCTTCTATCACTCCAAACAGATGTACCAGTGCCTGCGCGAGGCTAATTTCCACGTGGAGGAGGAGCATGAGATCCCGGGCCCGGGCCATACCCTGCTGGTTGCCCGCCCGCTGCACACGAGGCCATAATGCCGACATCGGCATTTAAATGATGAAACGAGAAGGAACACACATGACGCCTAACTATATGGCACTGCTGGCACTCGGTCTGACCCTGGGCGCAGTGACCGGCGGCTGTGCCGACATCAAGGAGGCGGGCAGAACCGTGGGGCATACTACCCGCAACGTAACCCGAGAGATTGGCCACACCACCCGGGATGTGGCTCGTGAAATCGGTCATGGTACCCGGAATATTGTCAAGAAAATCGGTGACGATCTGAACGACTGACAGCAGGGGTCTAGGCCCCTGTTGTCATAGGGGTGGATCAATTGCCCCACATGGCCATCAGCCGGGATTCCATGGCCTCTTCCTGCTCATCCGGCAGTTCGGCGAAGAAATCGAGCCCTGTCAGCTCCTCCACCGCATCCACAGTCACTATGTAATCCGCAAGCCGGCTGGCCGACACGTTCTGCTGCGGCAGGACAAAGGCGATCGCCTTCTGGTTGGCCACGTCCATCACCACCCGATAGTAGGCGTGGGGCACAGTCACACCGTTGCCGATAGCGCCATCGGAGTTGGTGAAGATGGGGCCTGTGATCACCTGAACATCCTGATAGGCAATGGCCCACTGGCGGGTCTTCTCCTCCAGAATGCGCCAGGCCCCCTGATTGAGCGCCGGCAACTGCGGAGTCATGTTGGTCAGCAGGAAGCTCTGCTTCATGGTGGTGGCGGTGGAGCGCATGTCCGCCGCGGGGGCCTGATGGCCGCGGTCATAACCCGAGCCCTTGTAGTCCGCCAGGGTGGCGCGGTACTGCACCGGCACCTCCCTGTCTTCGGCGAAGGCGTCCTTGCGCGGTACCGGCCCCTGGGCGCTGGTCGCCGTCATCCGATAGGAGACCCAGTCAGAGACCTTGGTGTCATAGTTGTAACCTGCGGCGTAACCGTCCCGACACAACAGCTGACTGGATTGGCTGGGGACCCCGAGCTTGACGTGGTCCTTGCACTGGAAGCCCGCCGCCAGGGTCGGGAAGGTGGTGAGAGTGAATCCGATAGCCAGAACTAATTTATTGATATTATTCATTATTATGCCACTCCTTGTATTAGGCGGAGTGATTTGACACCAGGTCGGATGAGTTAGGCAATCGAACAGATTATGAGCG
>NZ_CAWNYS010000306.1:0-7355 GCF_963878295.1 Aeromonas sp. HMWF014
GGTCAGGTTGGCGATGGCCGCGATGTCGTTGCTGATGATGAGGATGGTGGTGTTGCCCAGCTTGTTCATCTTGTCCAGCAGCCGCAGGATCTGGGAGTGGGTCGTGGACTCCATGGCGCTGGTGGGCTCATCGGCTACCAGCAGACGCGGCTTGTTGGCAATGGCCATGGCGATCATCACCTTCTGGCACATGCCGTCCGACAACTCGTGGGGATAGGCGCGCATCACCTTGCGGTGATCCTTGACGCCGACCCGGTGCAGCAGGGCGATGGCCTTCTTCTTGCGCCACTGGAAGCGCTGCCAGAACTGACCCTCGAACGAATCGGTCGGGATCGCCTCTTCCAGCTGGGAACCTATCTCTTCGGAAGGGTCCAGGCAGCTGATGGGGTCCTGAAAGATCATGGCGATCTCGCGACCCATGATCCGGCGTCGATCCTTGGGAGCCATGGTCAGCAGATCCATGTCGTTGAAGCGCATCCGGTCGGCACGTACCGTCCAGTTGTCCTTCTGGATGCCGACGATCACTTTGGCCACCAGACTCTTGCCGGAGCCCGATTCACCGACCAGGCCGCGGATTTCCCCCTCGGTCAGGGTCAGGCTCACCCTGTCTACCGCCTTGACCTTGCCCTGGGGCGTGTCGATCTCGATGGTCAGGTTGCGAATATCTAGCAAGGGCATTAAGCATTCCCCTTTTTGAGCGCTTCACGAGGGCTTTCACCGGCCAGCGCATGGTTGACCCACACGCTGCACAGGAATGAACAGGGTTCAATGGTGAACCTATCTATCTTCGGCAAAGAGTACCGCATCAGTCGTCCCCCTCTTTAAGCGCTTCACGAATGCCTTCGCCAACCAGGTTGGTGACCAGCACGCTGAACAGTATGGCCATGCCCGGCAGGGTCACGGTCCAGGGGGCGAGATAGATGAGATCGCTCGAATCGGCCAGCATGGCGCCCCATTCCGGCTGGGGCGACTGGGCGCCGAGGCCGAGAAAACCCACCGCCGAGATATCGAGAATGGCGGCAGAGAGGGTGCGGGTAGTCTGGGCGACCAGGGTCTCGACTATATTCGGCAAAATGGCCAGACGCATGATCCGCAGCGGCGGCGAACCGTCGAGGCGGCTGGCGATGATGTACTCCTTCTGCATCTCGGTGTGAACCGCGTTGTAGGTCGCCCGGATGAAGGGGGGGATCAGTGCCAGCGTGATGGCGATCAGGGTATTGAACAGGCCCGGCCCCAGGATGGCGACCATGATGATGGCCAGCAGCAGGGAGGGGATGGAGAGCAGGGTATCGAGCAGGTGGTGCAGCACGCTCGATTTCAGCCCCTTGCTCATGCCACCCAGGATGCCGATGGCGGAGCCCACCACCATGGCAATCATCACCACCAGCAGGGCATTGCCGAAGGTAAGCCGTGCCCCCACTACCAGCCGGGAGAGGATGTCGCGCCCCAGATCGTCGGTGCCGAGGAAGTAGTCGATATTGCCGGTCGCCGCCCAGGAGGGGGCCAGCAGCAGCTTGTCGGTGTGCTGTTCATCGATGCCGTAGGGAACGACCAGCGGCCCCACCAGGGTGATGAGCAGCAACAGCAAAAAGCACCAGAGCCCCGCCATGGCAAGCGGATTACGGCTGTAGGAGGCCCACGTCTGCTCAAGGGGCGAGAGGATCTTGAGCTCGGGATAGATGTTTGATTTATCTTGCATAGGATACCTGGCTCCAGGTCACGCCATGAGCGCGTTTAGTCTTGTTTTGCATAGAGTTCTTTACGCCGCGCCGGATAGATGAGGGTGGTGAGCAGCTCGGTGCTGACGCTGATGACGATGACGAAGCCGGCGACCACCAGGGTGGCGCCCCGGATGGCGGCGTAATCCTGCAGGGCAATGCTGTTGATGAGCCAGCGGCCTATCCCGTGCCATTCGAACACGACCTCTGTGATCATGGCGGAGGTGAGCACGCTGCCCAGTTGCAGACCCAGCAGCGGCAGCACCGGCGGCAGGGCATTTTTCAGGCCGTGACGCCAGACTATCTGCGCCTTGGAGAGACCCCGGCTCGTCGCCGCCTTGATGTAGTTCTGCTTCATGACGTCGATCAGTGAACTGCGCACGTGGCGGATCACCTCTGTGGTGGGCACTACCGCCAGCACCAGCGAGGGCAGGATCAGGTGGAGAAGGGCATCGTGCAGCGCCGCCTGGCGCCAGGGCTCGTTGCTCATCAGCACGTCAAACACAGCGATGCCGGTGATGGAGGGCACGTCATAGAGCAGGCTGATCTGGCCCGAAGCGGGCAGCCAGCCCAGCTCCAGCGAGAAGAACATCACCACCAGCAGCGCCAGCCAGAAGACGGGCACCGCATAACCGATGAGGCCGGCGGTCATGATGGAGAGATCCAGCGGCTTGCCCTGATAGAGCGCGGCCAGGGTGCCGAGCGGAATACCCACCAGCAGCGAGATGGCAAAGGCTGCCATGCAGAGGATCAGGGTGGCAGGGAAGTAGTGACGGATCTCTTCCAGCACCGGCTGGCCTGAAACGCTGGAAAGCCCCAGATCCCCATCCAGAATGCGGCGCAGGAAATCGGGATAACCGCTCCAGAAACTGGCTTGCTGACCGATGAGGCGAACGTCCAGCAGGTAGACGACGAAGGTCAGCGCCAGCAGGGTAATGAGCAGCAGGTTGATGCGACGCAGTATATAGAGAAACATGCTTACTCCCTGTGGGCTTGGTTGAAGACGGTGCCGCCAAAGGGCATCAGGGAGAGCCCCTGAATGTCGCTGCGACTGGCCAAGGTGCGCAGGGCATGGGCCAGCGGAATGAGTGGCACCTGCTCGTTGAGCAGGGTTTGGGCGTAATAGTAGTTGCGCAGCCGGAACGCCAGCTGGGGCGTGGTGACCGCATCGTCCAGCAGCTGATCGAAGGCCGGGCTGCACCAGCGACTGTAGTTATTGCCGCGCTCGACGGCGGCGCAGCTCAGCAAGGGGCGAAAGAAGTTGTCCGGATCGGCGTTGTCGGCAATCCAGCCAGAGAGCAGGCTGTCATATTGGCCTTTGGCGAGGCGGGCCTGGGTGATGGGCCACTCCTGCTGCACAATTTTCAGCTTGATGCCTATTCTGGCCAGATCGTTTCGTATCAGCTGGGCTGTTTTGAGGGCGTCCGGGTTGTAGGGACGTGAGCCTGGCTGCACCAGCACTTGCATCTCGAACCCCTGTTCGAACCCCGCCTCCTTGAGCAGCTGACGCGCCCGCTGCAGATCCGGTTTGCGCATCGGCAGGGAGGGGTTGTAGCCCCAGGAGAGGGGGGGCAGCAGGCTGTTGGCGGCCTGGCCCGTCTCGAAATAGACCGCCTGCAGCAGGTTGTCTATGTTGATGGCGCTGGCGATGGCCTGACGCACTTGCACCTTGTTGAAGGGCGGCTTGCGGGTGTTGAGGGCCAGGAAGGCGACGTTCATGCCCGATTGCACCGAGAGGCTCAGCTCAGGTTTTTGCTTAATCACCGAGAGCTGGCTGGCAGCAGGGGTGCTCATCACGTCGCACTCGCCGGTCAACAGCTTGGCCAGTCGTTTGGATGACTTGGGGGTGATGTCGTAGATGAGCTGCTCTATTTTGGCCTCGCCGCCCCAGTAACCGGGATGGCGCAAATAGCGGATGAACTCGTTGTGACGATACTCCTTGAAACTGAATGGTCCTGTGCCGATGGGACGGCTGTCGAGCAGGGCCGGGGTGCCAGCTTGTTGCATCTGATTGGCATATTCGGCGGAGAGCACGATGGCGTAGTCGCTGGCCAGGGTGGCGAGGAAGGAAGCATCCGGTCTATTCAGCTCGAACACGACCTGCCCGGGTCCCTTTTTGTGGACCCGCTTGATCAGCTGATCCAGCCCCAGGCTGTAGAAATAGGGATACTCGCCGCCGGAGACGTTGTGATAGGGGTGCTGTTCATCGAGCTGGCGCGCATAGGTAAAGACCACATCGTCGGCATGGAGGGTGCGACTGGGTTTGAACCAAGGGGTATGGTGAAAGGTCACCCCCTTGCGCAGGGTCAGTGTGTAGGTGAGACCATCCTCGCTGATGTGCCAGTCGGTGGCCAGCGCAGGTTCCAGCGCCAGGGTGTTGGGGTTTACCTCCAGCAGGCGATCGTAGAGGGTGCGCGAGCTGGCATCCAAGGTGACTCCGGAGTTGGATATCTGGGGATTAAAGGTCTGGGGCGAGCCTTCCGTACAATAGATGAGTCCCGTTCTGGACGCGTCGTCTTGTTTCTGACAACCGGTAACCAGCACCAGCAATCCAAGCAGCAAGGGTTTGAACATTCTCATTGTAGAACCATGTTTTTATACGAATGTGCCAGCGTGGCTGGCGAGTTGCGGGAGTCGGTCTGAACCTGGCTGCCCTGGGTCTTAATCTGCATCGCTGTCACTGTCCAGCAGCTGGTATTTGCGCAGCATGCCGCGAAACTGGTGATAGCTCAACGCCAGCAATTGAGCGGCTTTGCGCTGATTATACTGGGATTGCTGCATGGCTTGCTTGAGTAAATTAATCTCGTACTCCGCCACCGCCTGTTTGAGATCCAGCGGCAGGAGGGGAGGGGTGGAGACGGACGCCTGGATGGGCTCATCGATGGTAGCGGCCAGACTTGCCCGGGAACGGGGGCGCCAGGGGGAGTCAAAGGGGTTGATCACCAGCTCGGACAGCGGCAACTGGGGATTACCCTGGCGGTAGATGCTGCGCTCCACCACGTTTTTCAACTCCCGCACGTTGCCGGGCCAGGGGTAATCCAGCAGTAGCTGGGTCGCCTTGCGGGAGAAACCGGCAAACAACGGATAGCCCAGCTCCCGGGTCATGCCGTGGGCGAAGTGTGCCGCCAGCATCAGTATATCTTCGCGTCGCTCCCGCAAGGGGGGCAGGGTAATGACATCAAAGGCCAGCCTGTCCAGCAGATCGTGGCGAAAGTCCCCTCTGTCGGCCAGTGCCGGCAGATCCTCGTTGGTGGCACACACCAGCCGCACATCTACCTTGAGTGCCTTGGCTCCACCCACCCGCTCAAACTCGCCGTATTCGATGACCCGCAGCAGCTTCTCCTGCACCCGGGCGCTGGTGGTGGCCAGCTCGTCGAGGAAAAGGGTGCCGCCATCGGCGCGCTCGAAGCGGCCCTGATGGCGCTTGGCTGCGCCGGTGAAGGATCCCGCCTCGTGTCCAAACAGCTCGGTCTCCAGCAGGTTTTCGCTCAGGGTAGCGCAGTTGATGGTGACAAAGCTTTGATCCCAGCGCGCCGAGAGATAATGTAGGCGATGGGCGATGAGCTCCTTGCCGGTCCCTCGCTCGCCGATGATCAACACGGGTTTGCGCAGTGGGGCGAGGCGTGAGGCTTGCTCAATGATCTCGAGGAATGCGTTGGATTCCCCCAACAGGCTTTCCGTGGCCGTGGTCATAGTGATCCCTGTCAGTTGTAAAAGCTGGTCAATCTTACCAAAAGTTGGTGATTATTATCATTACTTGTACAGGGGAACTTGAAACTCCACGTATCCTCCCCATATAAATCAACAAGTTAAATTCCGTTCCAGATTGGCACACAAGTTGCCATTGTCAATGGAGAAACAACGCATGCCAATCACAGGAGTTCTATCATGAGTATTTTTTCCCGTCTGGCCGACATCATCAATTCCAACCTGACGGCCCTGCTCGACAAGGCTGAAGATCCCCAGAAGATGGTGCGTCTGATCATCCAGGAGATGGAAGACGAGCTGGTGAAGGAGCGCTCCAATCTGGCCCGCTTCCTCGCCAGCCAGAAAGAGATCGGTCGTCAGGTCAGCCGCCATCAGGAGCGGGTTGACGAATGGCAGGGCAAGGCTGAACTGGCGCTGACCAGGGGCCGTGAAGATCTGGCCCGCGCCGCGTTGATCGAGAAAAAGAAGCAGACCGAACTGGCCGAGACGCTCTATCGCGAGCAGCAGGCGGTGGACAGCGGCATCGACAAGCTGGGTGACGAAATACGTCAGCTGGAAGCCAAGCTGGAAGATGCCCGTAGTCGTCAAAAGGCGATGACGATTCGCACCGAAGCCGCCAGCAGCCGTCTCAACGTGCAAAGTCAGGTCGCCCGTGGCGAGAGCCAGGCCGTGGTCAGCAAGTTTGAGCGCATGGAACGACGTATCGACGAAATGGAAGCCCGCGCCGATCTGGGGCAATCCGGCAAGGCGCTGGCCCAGCAGTTTGCCGAGCTGGAAGTCGACGACCAGATCAGCAAAGAGCTGGAAGCGATGCGCCAGAAGCTGGGCCAGAAGCTGGGCCAGAGTGAAAGCAAACGTGAAGGCAAACAAGGGGAGTAACTGATGGAAAATCTGCTGGGCGTATTGATGGTTCCCATGGTGGTCTTCATGGTCGTGGTGGCCCCCATCTGGCTGGTGCTGCACTACCGTGCCAAGGGACGGATTGGCGCCGGTCTCGCCGATAGCGAGCGAGAGCAGCTGCAAGGGTTGCTGGCCCGTGCCGAGAAGATGCAGGAGCGGGTCGGCTCGCTGGAGTCGATTCTGGACGCGGAAGTGCCGGGCTGGAGGAACAAGGTATGAGTCCATCGAATCGGGAGGGGCGCAATCTTTATCGTGACCCTCAGCAGGGCAAGATAGCGGGCGTCTGCGCCGGCCTTGCCGACTACTTCGGCGTGGAGCCCTGGATCGTGCGACTGCTGGCCATCACCGGCCTCATCTTCGCCGGTTTCATTACCTTCACTGCCTACATTGCCGCCTGGTTTCTGCTCGACAAGCGGCCGGTCACTCTCTATGAAAAAGAAGAGGGAGAGTTTTCCGAAGTGCGGATGAAGGCGCGTAGCTGGCAGGCCGGTGTCACTCCTCATCAGGCATTGGACCGTATCGCACAGGAGCTCGACACCCTGGAGCCCAGATTGCAGCGCATCGAGAAGCTGGTGACCTCCAAGGAGTTCACCTTGCAGCGGGAGTTCAGCAAGCTGTGATCCCTGGCCTCGCCGATTGAGCGAGGCCCTGCCTTGAACGGGATCCGACGACGCGACATAGCTGATGGCGCACCTGAAACCGATGATTGAATTGAGGGATTGAACAAGCCTTGATACGCAACACACTGGAACAAAAGTGGTCGCTCTTGCAGCACAGGGCCACAGACGTGGTGAACCGGGTACGGGATCGCCATCTGCGGCTGGCGGTGACCGGCCTCTCTCGCAGTGGCAAGACGGCGTTTATCACGGCGCTGGTCAACCAGCTTGAACACGCGGC
Organism: Aeromonas sp. HMWF014; assembly: GCF_963878295.1. NCBI lineage: Bacteria > Pseudomonadati > Pseudomonadota > Gammaproteobacteria > Aeromonadales > Aeromonadaceae > Aeromonas > Aeromonas sp. HMWF014. Next base: position 7,224 of record NZ_CAWNYS010000306.1, read on the forward strand.
CATCGATGGCCGCTTGCCGTTGTGGGATGCCCTGCGTCAGGGGCGGATCCTGGGCGCCCGCCGGGTGCCGCAACAAAACGCCCATATTCCCACCTTCGCCTACGAGCGCGGTCTCGACGCCCTGTTCGGGGA
>NZ_CAWNYS010000306.1:7365-9438 GCF_963878295.1 Aeromonas sp. HMWF014
GCATTTGGGGGAGATCTCCACCCTCTATGTGGATCTGGTGGATTACCCGGGGGAGTGGCTGCTCGACTTGCCGCTGCTAGAGATGAGTTACGAGCAGTGGAGCGAGCAGGTGCGCGATCAACTGCGCCGCCCCGAGCTGCAAGCACTCGCCGCCAGCTGGCTGACCCCACAATGGCAAGCGGCGCAGCCTTTTGAAGAGCGACCGGTCGCCCAGCTGGCCGAGCGCTATACCGCCTATCTGCACGCTTGCAAACGGGATCTCGGGTTACACCTGATCCAGCCCGGCCGTTTCGTATTGCCAGGGGAGTATGCCGGTGCCCCCATGCTGCAATTTGTTCCCTGGGTGTGGCAGCCGCCGGTTGGCGAGCCCGCCGAAGGCACCCTTTACGCCACCCTCAAGCAGCGCTTCGAGCAGTACAAACAGCACCTGGTGCAGGGCTTTTATGAGCAGCACTTTGCGGGGTTTGATCGCCAGATCGTGCTGGTGGATTGTCTGCAGCCTCTCAACGCCGGCGCGGCCAGCTTTGGCGACATGCAGCAGGCTATCGCCCGTATCATGGAGAGCTTCGCCTACGGCAAGAGCAACTGGTGGCGCCGGCTCTTCTCGCCGCGTATCGACAAGCTGCTGTTTGTGGCGAGCAAGGCGGATCACGTCACCCCCGAGCAGCACGCGCCCATGGTCTCTCTGCTGCAGCATCTGGTGCGCAGTGGCCGGGGTCAGGCGTGTTTTGAGGGGATAACCACCGAGTGTCTGGCGCTCGCGGCCATCAAGGCGACCGAGGTGGGCAAGGGAGTGGCCAATGGCCGCGAGTTCCCCGCCATCCGCGGCACCAGCCTCGCGGGCGAGCCGCTGCTGCTGTTCCCGGGGGAAGTGCCGCCCCATATTCCGCCTGCGCAATGGTGGAATAAACAGGGGGAGAACAATCAGGGCTTTGATTTTCAGGCGTTTCGCCCCTTAGCGATGAGCGCCCATCAGGCGCTGCCTCATATCCGGCTCGATGCGGCGCTGGAGTTTCTGCTCGGGGATCACCTCGAATAACCTAGGTTGTGCGGCAATGCAGGCAGGTAAGGCATGGTGGCACAGGTGCGTGGAGGAACAAGCAACAAGATGAACGATCAGACAAAACCGACGGTGGCCGAACCGGCGCCGCTGCAGGGCAAGGTGATCCTGGAGCCCGCCTTGACGGCGGCAAGCGACGAGCGACCGCCAGCTCCGGCCCAGCGCTTGGAGGAAGAAAGCTTCGAGCGCCTCGATGAGCTGGACGATTTCACTGAGGTGGAGCCTGCGCTTACCATCAAGCCGCGCCGGCGGCACCGGCTGCTCGGCTGGGGATTGGGGGCGGTTGGCCTGCTCTCTTTGGGGCAATATGGTGTTTTTCTCTACGATCAGTTGCTCACCACCCCGCTCTGGGGCAGCGCCTGGTTGCTGGCCTCCGGTCTGGTGGCCGTGGGCACGGCAGGCATGGTGGGGCGAGAGTGGCTGCGGCTGCGCACCCTCCAGCGGCGCCAGGATGTGCGCTCGCGCGCCGACGATTTGCTGGCCCGTCAGGGCGTCGGGCAGGGACAGGCTTTTTGCGAGGTACTCGCCGAGAAGAGTGGTGACAAGGGACGGGAGGGTTACCAACGTTGGCTGAACCAGCTCGACGAGAGTCACAGCGATCGGGAAGTGCTGACGCTCTACAGTCAGCTGGTGCTGACCGAGCGGGACAAGCTGGCCCAGGCCCGGGTGGCCAAATGGTCGGGGGAGGCCGCTGTGCTGGTGGCCCTGAGTCCCCTTGCCACTGTCGACATGATGCTCATGCTGTGGCGCAACTTGCGGATGATCGAGGATATCGCCGACGTCTATGCCATCGAGCTCGGTTACTGGAGCCGCATTCGCCTTATTCGTCAGGTGTTTCGCAACATGCTCTACGCCGGTGCCACCGAGCTGGTGACCGAGGTGGGCATGGACTTGCTGGGGGCTGAGCTCGCAGCCAAGCTCTCCGCCCGCGCCGCACAAGGGGTGGGAGCGGGACTGCTCACTGCCAGACTCGGGTTGCGCACCATAGAGGCGTGCCGCCCGCTGCCCTGGTG
>NZ_CAWNYS010000306.1:9448-23143 GCF_963878295.1 Aeromonas sp. HMWF014
GCGGCTCATCGGCCAGCTGGCGGGGTATCTCAACAAGGGGTGACGGGCCGTGCCTTGATTGTGGTTGTCACAAATTATTTACAATTGTCAGCAGCAGCCGACCCCGGGGTCGGCTGCTTTTTTAAGGGACAAACCGTTACAGTGATCCCCATCAGTCAAACGTGAGTCGCCGCTGCTTGGGTTACCGGGCGGGCACACAGGATGGAACCCTTCATGGCCAGTCTCTACACCGCACACCAGCCGGACCCTCAGGGCCTTATCCATTACACGGATGAGGAGCATGGCACCTGGCAGATCCTGATCGAACGTCAGCTCGCAGCGCTCGAAGGCAAGGCGTGTAACGACTATCTGGCTGGGCTGACCCGCCTCAATCTGCCCCGTGATCGCATCCCCCAGCTGGCCCAGATCAACGCCGTGTTGCAACCCGCCACCGGCTGGTCGGTGGCCGCCGTGCCTGCGCTTATCTCGTTCGATCGCTTCTTTGCCCTGCTGGCCAACCGCCAGTTTCCGGTGGCCACCTTCATTCGCCGCCGGGACGAGCTCGACTATCTGCAAGAGCCCGACATCTTTCACGAGATCTTCGGCCATTGCGCCATGCTGACCAATCCCGCCTTCGCTCACTTCACCCATGTCTATGGCCAGCTCGGCCTGCAGGCGAGCAAGGAGGATCGAGTCTTTCTGGCACGGCTCTACTGGTTCACAGTGGAGTTCGGCCTGCTCAATACCCCTGCTGGGCTGCGCATATACGGCGGTGGCATTCTCTCCTCTATTGGTGAGACCGCCTATGCCCTCGGTGGCCAGCCTGTGCTGCAACCCTTCGATCCCATAGAAGTGCTGCGTACTCCGTATCGCATCGACATCATGCAGCCCACCTATTTCGTGTTGCCCGAGCTGGCCGAACTCTACCGTCTGGCTGAGCAGGACATCATGGCCATGGTGTCCGATGCCCGCCGGTTGGGGCTGCGTCCGCCCCGTTTTGCCCCCGCGGGTGATAAACAGGCGAGCTGACTTGACCAGACCTATTTTGTTATCCGATCCCCATTGATGAACAAGGAGAAACCCATGTCCGAACTGGCAAGCCAGCAGTGTGAAGCGTGCCGCGCCGATGCCCCCAAGGTCAGCGAACAGGAACTCGCCGAGCTGATGCAGCTTATCCCCGACTGGCAGCCGCTGGTGGTGAACGGGGAGTTGCAGCTGAGGCGCGAATTCCCCTTTCGCAGCTTCAAGGAGGCGCTGGCCTTCACCAACCGCCTGGGGGAACTGGCGGAGGCGGAGTTCCACCATCCGGCGATCCTGACCGAATGGGGCAAGGTGACCGTCAGCTGGTGGACCCACAAGATAGGCGGGTTACACCGCAACGACTTCATCATGGCAGCGCGCACCGACCAGTTGCTCAGCGATCCGCTGCACAAATAAGCCCCATCCAGTGACTCGGGCCTGTCCGGCGAAAGCGGGGCGGGCCCGCATTTTTATGGGCTGGCGCTCGCACTGGCGGGATCGAGTCTGTATTATCCGGTCATTCATAGAGTTAGCTAGGAAGTGTGTCCCGAATGCGTCTTGAAGTCAGCTGTGAAGACCGCCTGGGCCTGACCCGGGAACTGCTCGACCGTCTGGTAGAGCACAACATCGATCTGCGCGGCATCGAAATCGATACCTCAGGCATCATCTATCTCAACTTTCCCGAGCTGGAGTTTCGTGATTTCCAGCATCTGATGCCGGAGATCCGCCGTATTCCCGGCGTCTATGACGTCAAGACCATCCCCTACATGCCCTCCGAGCGCGAGCACCACGAGATTGAAGCCCTGCTCAAGGCGCTGCCGGATCTGGTCTTCTCCCTCGATGCCAAGGGCAAGGTGACCCAGGCCAACCAGTCCGCCCTCACCACCTTGGCCCTGCCGGTGGAAGAGATACGCGGCATGGCCCTGGGCTCCCTGGTCAAGGGTTTCTCCTTTAGCCGCTGGCTGGAGGCGAGCGAGATCAAGCCACAGACCTGCAAGCTCAGCTTCAATGGCGAAGAGTATCTGGCGGATCTGATGCCACTGTTTGTGGCCGAAGAGAAGGGTCGCCAGGCCCTGGCCGGCGCAGTCGTGGTACTCAAATCTGCCCGTCGGGTCGGCATGCACTTCAGCGCGCTGCACGCGGTGGAAGTGGGGGGCTTTGAGCACCTGCAGGCGGAGAGCCAGAAGATGAAGCAGGTGCTGGTGGAGGCGAGCAAGCTGGCGATGCAGGATGCGCCGCTGCTCATCGTCGGCGAGACCGGCACCGGCAAGGAGCTGCTGGCCCGTGCCTGTCACGGCGCCAGCCTGCGCTCCAGCCACCCCTTCATGGCCCTCAACTGCGCCGCCATGCCTGACAACGTGGCCGAGAGCGAGTTGTTTGGCTACGCTCCGGGCGCCTTTGGCAACAACACCGAAGGCAAGCGTGGCGTGCTGGAGTTGGCCAGCGGCGGCACCCTGATGCTGGACGAGATCGGCGACATGTCTCCCCATCTGCAGACCAAGTTCCTGCGGGTGTTGCAGGACGGGGTGTTCCGTCGGGTGGGGGACGAGCAGGAGGTGAAGGTCAATGTGCGCTTCATCTGCACCACCCAGAAGCAGCTGCTGGATCTGGTGCATGACGGCAAGTTCCGCGAAGATCTTTACTATCGCCTCAACGTGCTGAGTCTGGCGTTGCCGCCCCTGCGCGAGCGCAAGGCGGACATCATGGCGCTGGCCCAGCAGTTCGTCTCCCGCTTCGCCAGCGAATTACAGCGCCCGCGCCCGCGCTTTACCCGCAACATGGCCGAGTACCTGACCGCCTACCGCTGGCCCGGTAACGTGCGCCAGCTGCGCAACTGTCTCTACCGGGCCATGACATTGCTGGAAGGGGACGAGATCGGTCCGGAGCACGTCGATCTGCCGGTGGCCGCCGATGCCATGCCGCTCATCGACGAGTGGTTCGAAGGGGGGCTGGACGAAGCCGTGAAACGCTTTGAGAGCAGACTGTTGGAGCGGCTCTATCCGGCTTTCCCCTCCACCCGTCAGCTTGCCAAACGGCTGGGTGTGTCGCACACCGCCATCGCCAACAAGCTGCGCGAATACGGGATCAGCAAGAAGTAAGCAGATGAATACAGATGGGATAGCGGGGCTCACACCGGGGTGCGCCCCTGCCATGATTGCGACATTGAGTGACGTACCTGCTTGTTCTGTTGGCGGTGCCTTGTCATGGTGCTGATAAACTCAATACTCCTCCACTCCGGCTCACCCTTCGTGGGCGCCAGGCCTTCGCGGGTGCTGGCGTGGGCATAAGCGCAGGCATGATGCACTCTCTTCTACCGGTTCGAATCCTGGCGTGGTTGACGCCGCTGATCTGTTCGCTGGCGCTCGCCACCGAGCCTGTTCCACTCACCTCTGCCGAGCTGCGTGCCGAACAGGTACGCCAGACAGTCCTCGACATTCTGAGCTACACCCGCTGGCCGACCGAGCCCGCTGAGTTGCGCCTGTGCATCACGGCGCCGACGGAATATACAGCCGCCCTTTTTTCCATCAAGCAGCAAGCCAATGGCCGGCCGGTCAGCGTCCGTCGCTACGACGTGGATGATGAGGCGCTGGGGCGGCGCTGTGACGTACTCTACCTGGGGATCTTGGCGCCGGAGCGGCGGCTGTCCCTGTTTCAGCGATTGCAGGATCGTCCGATCCTCAGCATCAGCGAGCAGAGCGCCGAGTGTGTTGTCGACGCCGTGTTTTGCCTGCAGGTCGGGTTGGATCGCGTTCGGTTCCGGGTCAATCTGGATGCCCTTGCCAGAAGCGGGGTGCGGGTGCATCCTGCCGTGCTGAAGCTGGCCAAGGCGGATGAGGGGACACCATGATAGGGCTCTTTCGTCCACGGACTCAGCGGCTAACCTTGCGACAGAGTTTGGGACGCACCCATATGGTTACGTCCCTGACCGCTGTCTGTATGGCCGGTGTGCTGTTGACCGGTATCGCACTGCTGGCTTTGCGTCTCTACGCGGATCACAACCTGGATCTGGTGGCGCGCGCTATCAGCTACACCAGTGAAGCGGCGGTGGTGTTCCATGACGAAGAGGCCGCCAAGGATGCGTTGCAAGCCATAGTCACCCATGAGGATGTGGCGCAGGCCAGCATCTATCTGCCTTCGGGGCAGCTGCTGGCAAGCTGGCGCCGGGCCATGACCACCCCCTGGTCGGGGCTGGAGCAGTATCTGGCAAGGCTGATACTGCCGGGCCCGGTCGATCAGCCCATGATGCGGGGTGGGGTGGAGATAGCCCGCATCCATCTGGTTGGCCACGGCCAGTATCTGCTGCGGTTTCTGCTGCAGACACTGATGGCCATGCTGGTCTGTCTCATCCTCAGTACGCTGGGGGCGCTTTACGTGGCGCGCTGGATGCAAAACTCCCTCACGGTGCCACTCAAGGAGTTGGCGCAGGTGGCTCACAGTGTCAGGCGTCAGCGTATTCTGGCCATGCGGGTCCCCGAGGCGCATATCGCCGAGCTGAACGAGCTTGGTCAGGACTTCAACTCCCTGCTCGATGAACTGGAAGCCTGGCAGGCTCATCAGCAGAGAGAGAACGCCAGCCTGCTGCACCGGGCGACCCACGATGCCTTGACCGGCCTGCCCAATCGTGCTCTTTTCGAGGCCCGTCTGGATCAAGCTGTGACCACGGGGCGCTTGTACGAGGAGTGTTTCGCGCTGCTCTACCTCGATTGTGATCGCTTCAAACAGATTAACGATACCCTGGGCCATGCCGCCGGCGATGACGTGTTGATCGCCTTGGCCAGACGGGTACAACATCAGCTCAGGCCGATGGATCTGGTATGTCGGTTGGGGGGGGACGAGTTTGCTATCCTGTTGACCCCAGTGTTGCAAAAGAGCGAGGTGCAGGATGTAGTAGCCCGCATCCAGCAGGTCATGGCCGACCCCGTGGTGCTGGGGGATGGTCGCCAGCTGGTGGCGGCCATCAGCATAGGCATAGCCCTCTATCCGGATCAGGGGTTGACCGCGGCTGAGCTATTGCAGCAGGCCGATCATGCCATGTACCAATCCAAACGGCTGCGTCGGGAGCCTGCACGCCAAGACCCGCTGGCGTTCGATGTGTCTGCAGAGGAAAAATAATAATGAAGATCCATGTCCTGATGAAAACCGGCCTGATTGGCCTGCTGTTGGGTGTGCTGGTGGGTTGCCAAAGCGCTCCTCACGGCCTGACGGCAGAGCAGATCGCTGTCCTCAAGGAGCAGGGCTTTCGCCTGACCGATGAGGGCTGGACGCTGGACTTCTCCAACCGGGTGCTGTTTGCCACCAACGTGGATGACCTCAACCCCAAGACTCGAGTTCTGGTAGAAAAACTGGGCAAAACCTTGCTGGGTGCTGGCCTGAACAAGGCACGGATTGATGGTCACACTGATACCAGCGGACGCGAGCTCTACAACGACCAGCTCTCCCTTAAACGGGCGAAATCGGTGGCCGAGGTGCTGGTGTCGGTGGGCATGCAGCCGGCCAATCTGGACATCCGTGGTCGCGGTGAGCGGGATCCGGTGGCAGACAACAACACCGCTGCCGGGCGGGCCGAAAACCGCCGCGTTGCCATTGTCATCAGCAACGAATAAGCCGGTTATGTGGATAAAAAAAGAGCGCCTTATGGCGCTCTTTTTTGTGGTTCTGGCATTTACTGCTCGAACTTTTCGCGGTCGTGGTGACTGCGCAGGCGGATGTTGATCATCTCCACCGTCAGCGAGAAGGCCATGGCGAAGTAGATGTAACCCTTGGGAATGTGCAGATTCATCCCCTCGGCCATCAGGGCGAAACCCACCAGGGTGAGGAAGGAGAGAGCCAGCATTTTGATGGTGGGATGGGCATCGACGAAATCACCGATGGATTTGGCGGCAAACATCATGATGAAGACGGCGATCATGATGGCCAGCACCATGACAGGCACGTGATCGGCCATGCCGACGGCGGTGATCACCGAGTCGAGGCTGAACACGATATCGAGGATGGCGATCTGGATCAGGGTGCTGATAAAGCCCGAGGCCGCTTTGCTGACGCTCTGTGGCTCGGCTGCCCCTTCCAGGGTGACGTGGATCTCGTGGGCACTCTTGCCGATGAGGAACAAGCCCCCCAGCAACAGGATGAGATCGCGGCCGGAGATGGCTTCACCCAGCACGGTGAACAGTGGTTCGGTCAGGCGCATCACCCAGGCGAGCGACAGCAGCAGCAGGATCCGGGTGCCCATGGCGAGCCCCAGACCCAGAATGCGCGCTTTCTGACGCTGCGCCTCCGGCAGGCGACCCACCAGGATGGAGATAAAGATGATGTTGTCGATACCCAGCACGATCTCGAGCAGGGTCAGGGTTGCGAGCGCAACCCAGGCAGAGGGATCAAGAACCCATTCCAGCATGATTGAACCTTGGTTAAAAAATTGAAGCAGCGCATTCTAGCAGTCACCACTTGGCTTGTCCCTGCGCCTTGAAAAGATAAAATGGCGGGCGATGTTAGGGAGAAATCTATGTTTCGTTTAGGGCTCATCATTAACCCGGTCGCTGGCATTGGCGGCGCGGTCGGTCTCAAGGGCAGTGACGGCATGGTCGCCGAGGCGCTGGCGCTGGGTGCCGTGCCCAGGGCGCAGGAACGGGCGCGGCAGGCCCTGTTGCCTTTGTGCGATCTGGTCGACTCATTCGAGCTGCTGACAGTGGCAGGAGAGATGGGGGGGACGGTGGCCCGCTCCCTGGGGCTGCCTTGTCGGGTCATCTATCAACCTGCCGGGGAGATGACCTCTGCCGATGATACCCGCCACGCCGCCGAGCTGATGCGCGAAGCCGGGGTCGATCTGTTGCTGTTCGCCGGTGGCGATGGCACGGCGCGCGACATCTGTGCCGCCGTGGGGGAGTCGTGCCATGTACTCGGCATCCCTGCGGGTTGTAAAATCCACTCCGGCGTTTATGGGGTGACGCCAGCAGCCAGCGGTCGGGTGGTGGCGCGAATGATCGCTGGCGAATTGCTCAGCCTGATGGATGGCGAGGTGCGCGATATTGATGAAGCGGCATTCCGGTTGGGCAAGGTGCGGGCTCGCCACTATGGCCAGCTGCTGGTGCCCGGCGATCTGCGCTATGTGCAGGCGGTCAAACAGGGGGGCAAGGAGTCCGAAGAGCTGGTGCTGGCGGATCTCGCCGCCGGTGTGGTGGAGCAGATGGAGCCCGAGACCCTCTATCTGATGGGCTCTGGCAGCACGGTGGCGGCCTGCATGGCCGAGCTGGGTCTGGAAAATACCTTGCTCGGTGTGGATCTGGTGGAAAATGGCCGACTTATCGGGCAGGATCTCAGCGCCGCCGAGATCCTGACCCGGATCCGTGGCCGTCGCTGCCGACTGATCATGACCCTGATAGGCGGACAGGGACATCTGCTCGGACGCGGAAATCAGCAATTGAGTCCAGAGGTGATTCGGTGTGTCGGGCTGGAGCATATCCAGGTACTGGCAACCAAAGCCAAGCTGGCCGCCCTCGCGGGCAGGCCGCTGCTGGTGGACACCGATGATCCGCAATTGAACCGGGCGTTGTGTGGTTATCTGCGCATAACCACGGGATATAAGGATCAGGTCATCTACCCGGTGGCCAGCCCGGAATAGGACGCCAAGGACGCTGTTGGCCTGGCGCCAGAGAGCTGCAATCAACCGGATTGCGGTTCCACTCCCCCGAATAATTTGCCGGCAATTTTTTGCCTGCCACGCTGGAAATGAGGCTGCGTTACATGACGATTCACGATTTTGAGCACACGTTGTTGGGACTGATCGACAGCATGGTTGCCACGGCGACCGAGGATGAGCTGTTTGCCGGTGGCTACCTGCGAGGTCATATCTCGCTGGCGGTTGCCCGGGCCGAGCTGGAAGGCAAGACCCTGCTGCGGGACGTCAAGAGCTATGTGTTGCGCAGCCTCAACGAGGCGATTTTGCAAGGTGAGCTCTCCGAAGAGGATGAGACCCTGGTACAGGCAATGTGGATTCGTTTGCAGCAACACGCAGAAGCTTGATCGGATACACAATTCAAACTGAAGTGTGAGTTTATTCTTCCCTGAAGTTAGTGAAAGGTTAATAATAAGTTTCGCCTTTTGTTTCAGGGATTAAACTATGGCCTCCGCCTCACGCATTGCCAATAAACTGCCGCTCGAGATGCTCTATCACTGGGAGCGGCAGTGTTCTGATCGAACCTACCTGCGTCAAACTATCAACCGCGAATATGTCGACTTCACCTGGGGTGAAGTGGCCGATGAAGCGCGACGAATGGTGACGGCCTTGCGTCACCTCGGTCTGGTGCCCGGTGACAAGGTAGCGCTGCTCTCCAAGAATTGCGCCCAGTGGTTTATCGCCGATCTGGCGATGCAGATGGGGCAGTATGTGAGCGTGCCCATCTATCCGACCGCCAACGTCGACACCATCGAATATGTGCTGCGCCACAGCGAGGCCAAGGCGATCTTCGTCGGCAAGCTGGATGACTGGAAGAGTCAGGAGGCTGGCGTGCCCGCCGATCTGCTGCGCATCGCCTTCCCCTACGACACCATGCCTGCCAGCCATCAGTGGGACGATCTGCTGGAAGCGCACGAGCCTATCCCTGACAGCCCGGTACAGTCCCCTGACTCCCTGCTGAGTCTGGTCTACACCTCGGGTAGTACCGGCAAGCCGAAAGGGGCCATGCTGAGCGTCGAGCGTTACGCCTGGTCGTGCGAGAAGCTGGTGGAGACGGTGGGCCTGAGCCAGGCTGATCGGGGCTTCTCCTACCTGCCGCTAGCCCACATTACCGAGCGGGTTTATATCTATGGCGGCAGCCTCTATGGAGGCGCCACTATCGCCTTCCCCGAATCCCTCGACACCTTTATCGATGACGTCAAACGTTGCCGTCCCACTGTCTTTATCTCTGTGCCCCGGCTGTGGGCCATGTTCCGCATCAAGATCCACGAGAAGCTGCCCCAGAAGAAGCTCGCATTGCTGCTCAAGATCCCGCTCATTTCGGGCCTTATCAAACGCAAGCTGCAAAAGGGACTGGGGCTGGATCAGGCGCGGGTGCTGGGCTGCGGTTCGGCGCCGGTCTCTCCTGCGCTGCTGCAGTGGTATCTGAGCATCGGCCTCAAGGTGACCGAAGCCTGGGGCATGACCGAGAACTACGCCTATTCCACTATCAACTACCCGTTCCGCGCCGACAAGATCGGTACCGTCGGCAAGGCGGGTCTTGGTGTCACCATCAAGATCTCCGAGGAGGGGGAGATCCTCTGCCGCTGCGAGGGGATGATGCTGGGTTACTACAAGGATCCCGAGCACAGTGCCGAGGCCATTGACGGTGATGGCTGGCTCCACACGGGTGACATGGGCAAGCTGGACAGGGAAGGTTACCTCACCATCACGGGCCGGATGAAGGACGTGTTCAAGACCGCCAAGGGCAAGTACGTGGCGCCTGTGCCCATCGAGGGGCTGCTGGGGCAAGAGCCCATCATAGAGCAGCTGTGCGTGATTGGTTACGGCATGCCCCAGCCCATCGCGCTGGTGCAACTGGCCGAGAGCGCCATGAAGGAGAGTCGGGACGCCATCAACGCCCAGCTGGAGGCGGCGCGTAACCGGGTTAACGAGCAGCTGGAGTCCCATGCCAAAATTCGTGGCATTCTGGTGGTGAAGAGCCCCTGGAACATAGAGAACGGCGTACTCACCCCCACCATGAAGATCCGCCGCCACTTGCTGGAGCAGAAATACGCGGACATCGGCGAGGCCTGGTCCTCCTCCCAGAGCATCATCTGGGAATCCTGATCCTAAGCAATCAGCAGAAACAACAAGGGGAGCCGGTGGCTCCCCTTGTTTATGGGCCTCATTTACCTCAGACGGCCTGGTATTCCAGCTCGACCGACCCCAGCGCCTTGAGGGTGGACTGGGCGGAGTCCCGCTGGCTGATCTGGCCGTTTTTGCTCTCCAGCAGCACGGCGCGACGGAGGGTAGCGAGATCTTCACCGTTTAGCACCGCATGGGCGCAGGCCATCTGCATTGGCGGCAGGCTCGGGTTGAAGGCGGCGTTCTCGGCGTAGCGGCCACAGAAGAGGCGGCCATCGGCAAATTGCAGCGCCACGGCGGCATAGCCCTGACTGTAGGGGGCGTAGCTTTGGCGGGCGGCGGCCAGTGCGGCCTGCCAGAGCGGATCCTCGCTCTCGAGCATCAGCTCATCATGGGCTTGCGGGCTCATCAGGGCATCCGTGATGTCGAGATCCGCCGGCCCGAACGAGTGGGGGAGGAAGGATTGCAGGGCGCTCAGATCATCCGGCAGAGAGACTTTCAGGATCTTGGCCGTGCTCAGCTCATTCATGAACTGGCGGCAGTGGCCGCAGGGGGTGTAATTGACCGTGATCTCGCTGATCCCTGTCTCACCGCCCAGCCAGGCGTTGGAGATGGCGGACTGCTCGGCATGAACCGAGTGGAACAGCCCTTGGCCGGTGAACTCCATGTTGGCGCCGAAATACCAGGTGCCGCTCAGGCCACAGGCGATGGCACCGACAAAAAACCTGGAGATGGGGGCCACCGAGCAGGCTGCGGCCAGTGGCAACAGGGCCAGGCGCAGGGCGCGGTCTTCCAGACCTGTGGCGGCTTTCAGGGTGGTCACTTGCTCAGGGGTAAAACGGGCATTGAACTCGCCGCCCTGTTCGGGATCCAGCATGGGCAGCAGCGCCGCTTTGAGCGGGGCGGGCAGAGAATCGAGTGGCTTGGCAAAACGGGGATGCATAGTGTGTCCTCAAAGGCCAATTGGGGGATCATTGTAGGGAGCAAGCTTGGCAAAATGTGTGAGCGTGCTCACGCCCTGACGGGCAAAAGGAGGGGGATGGTAGAGGAAACGTTTGTCTTGCGCAAACTGTGCGTCAGCTCGCACTTGGCGGGCCGCAAGGCCCGCACAACAGCAGAAGGGTGAGACTCAATTCAACCAGTGGTAAATGGCAAACAGCAGGGGAGCCACGGCGGCGGTGAGGATGCCGCACACCACCATGGCGAGCGACGAGAAGGCCCCTTGGGTAATGCCCTTCTCGGCAGAGGTGGCGGTGCCGATGGCATGGGCGCAGGCTCCCATGGCCAGTCCCTGGGCCTCGGGGTCGGTCACCCGCATCAGTTTGAGCAGCGGGTAGCCGATGAGGGCGCCTACAATCCCGGTTACCACCACCACGGCTGCGGCGATGGCCGGAATGCCGCCGAGGGACTGGCTGACGCTCATGGCGAGCGGCGTCGTGATCGATTTGGTGGCGAGCGAGGCCAGCAATGCCGGATCGGCGCCCATAAAATGACCGATCAGCAGGGTAGTACAGACCGAGATCAAGACGGAGGCCAGCGCACAGATTAGGATGGGCTTGAGCCTGACCTGGATCTGGCGGGCCTGCTGGTAGAGCGGCAGGGCCAGCGCTACCACGGCGGGTTCCAGCAACGCCGTGATGGGGCGGGTGCCGCTTTCGTACTGTTCCAGCGGCAGATCAAGCCAGAGCAGCAGACCTATGATGACGGCGGTGGGCACCAGCACAGGGTTGATGATGGGCCAGGGCAGGCGGCGATAGAGGGTTCTGGTGGCAAAGTAGAGCGCCAGGGTCAGGGGAATGGCAAGCCAGAAGATCATCTGTTCATCCTCTGGTAGAGCCGGCCGACCGTGCCGAGGATCAAGACTATCCCGAGCACTATGCAGAGCATGATGAGGCCGAAGGATTGGCGCAGCGGCTCCAGCCAGGCCACCAACCCGACCGCCACCGGCACAAACAGCACCCCCATGTGGCGCAGCAGCAGGCCAGCGCCTAACTCGACCCAGTGCAATTTCACCAGTTGCAAGGAGAGCAGCACAAACAGCAGCAACATGCCGATGATGCTGCCGGGGAAGGCGAACGGCAGTATGGCTGCCAGGGTTTTGCCCGCCAGCAGGCAGGCGACGATGACCATGAAGTCACGAAGGTACAGCAAGGCACGTTGCGCGATCACGTGAGCCCCTACTTGGTAACTGTGAATGAATGGGCAGTTTACCAGAGAGGCAGGGGCGCGACATTAAAACAATAACAGCTGAAATCGGTTCGTTTGAGGCTGATTTTATTGAGGATTTTCTGACTCGACGGGTTTTTTAAACGACCTGGTTCTGAACTGTTTGTTTTGTTGATGAATTACAAGGAGTAGCCATGACATCCCTCTTGTCCCGCGTGCGTCAACTGGCAGCTGATAGCGCTCTGCCCCCGGATCTGTTGCAAACCCGTCAGTGGGAGGGGTCACTGTGTCGGGTCAGACTCGACAACACAGGTCCTGATGCCACGCCGGTCGGCCGCTGGGTGCTGTTTGACGGCAAATTGGGCCTGCCAGTGGAGAGCGCTATTTATGGCGAAGGATTCCAGATGCTGGCCCAGACTATGGGCAGCTGGCAGACCCCGCAGCCGGTGGGCCGTTGCCCCGATGCCAGCGTCTATCACATCAGCGACGACGACGGCTTTCACACTGTCCACAACCTGCTGCTGGTGGAACACGGCAAGGGCTGGCTGCTGCTCGCTTTTGCCAGCTGCCACCGCTTTGGCGGCGAGTTCCGTCTCTATCCGGATGGCCGCCTGCAGATCCTGATGAACTGTGAAGATCGTCCGTTGTTTGCCGGCCAGCACTGGCAGAGCGAGGCGCTGCTCTGCCTGGAGGGGGCGGATCGCGAAGCGCTGCTGGCCGAATTGGCGACCATGATCGCGGCCGAGCACGGCAGCGTGATCGCCGAGGTGGCGACCCGCCCCAGTGGTTGGTGCTCTTGGTATCACTACTATGCACAGGTGAGCGCCGCCGATATTCGCGAGAATCTGGCGGTGCGGGCCGGGTGTTTTCCGGCCCTGCGCTATGTGCAGATCGACGATGGCTATCAGGCGAAGATGGGGGATTGGCTCACTCCTTCGCCTAAGTTCGAACAGGGAGTGGCAGCCCTTGCGGCTGAGATCCGCCGTGCCGGTTGCGAGCCTGCGCTCTGGGTCGCCCCCTTTATTGCCGAGCCGACCTCACAGGTGTTTCAGGATCACCCTGACTGGTTCCTAAAGGGGGATGACGGGCTGCCGCTTCCCTCCGAACGGGTCACCTATGGCGGCTGGCGCTGTACTCCCTGGTATGTGCTGGACGGCACCCACCCCGAGGTGCAGGCGCATCTCGAGCAGGTGTTCAGCACCTTGCGCGAGCAGTGGGGCATTCACTACTTCAAGCTGGATGCCAACTTCTGGGGCGCCATTCATGGCGGCCGCTTCCATGATCCTTGCGCCACCCGGGTCGAGGCCTATCGGTGCGGCATGGCGGCCATTTTGCGCGGAGCGGGTGAGGGCGCCTTCCTGCTCGGCTGCAACGCCCCCATCTGGCCGAGCCTGGGGCTGGTACACGGCATGCGGGTGAGCGATGACGTGGAGCGCAATGGCCACCGTTTTCGCCAGATTGCCCGCGAGACCTTCTGCCGCGCCTGGCAAAACGACCGGCTGTGGGCCCTGGATCCTGACTGCGTCTGCCTGCGGGATCTGCCGAGTCAGCAGGCCAGCCCCACAGAGTACAGCTTCCATCTGGCTGCGCTGGTGGCAAGCGGTGGCATGATGCTGGCAGGGGACCGGCTGCGGGATCTCGATGCAGCACAAGCGGCGCAACTGCATAAATTGCTGGCCCTGTGCGCGGCCCGTACTCCGTCCGCCCGTTTCGAGTCGATGGCGTTTGCC